>JBIIDY010000105.1:0-5547 GCA_044238065.1 Limisphaerales bacterium
AAAGACTTTTTTACTGACTCCGGTCAGTCTTTTGAATTCGTCTTGCGTTAGTTGTTGTAAATTTTTATAGAGCATATTGGAATTTTAAACAATTTTTTTATTTAACGCAAGGGGTCTAATAAACATATTCAAATACCACTTTTCGTTCGTTTGAATAGTCAAGCTGCAAGTCTTTTAAAACTTTATTTGTCAACTCTTGTAACTCAAATTGATTGAACGGTTTTGAAATTCCTGCTAGCTGGTATAAACTGTCAACTTCATAGCCTGCACACATCATTTCAATTGCCCATTCTGACCAACTTTCGTCAATGTCAGCGTTAAAAGCCTTTTCTTTCAAAATTTTGTATGTTGATAAAACTGGTTTAATCATATATTTTAGTTATAACAATTCAAGCATTACTTGATTAAAAAAAATGTAAGAAAGATCTCAAAATGATTAAAAATTAAAACGGTGTTAAGCTCTTTTAAGATTTGGAAAAATTTGAAAACATAAGGTAAATATGAGAGATTTTGGCGACTACTTTTTGGGTAAAAAGATAAAAATAAGTAAAAATAATTGAGCCAGAATTATCCAAAATTTGGCAAATGTGAAGAAAAAAATTCCAATATGTGCCGAAACCAAGAGAATGAAAGTTGTAAAAACTAAAACTTGTAATCTGGAAAAACCGATCTTTGTGAGCCGATGATGCCAATGTAACTGACTGTCACCGTGTAAAATATTTTGTTTGCGAATAATTCTGGTCAACATTACCAAAATAATATCCAGGATAAACCAGCCCAAAACCGTACCAGCCGTCGCCACTTTTGCCCCACCCAGAATGGACAAAACCCCAATCACAAAACCAATTATTAGTGAGCCGCCATCGCCCAAATAAAGTTTGGCTTTTGGAAAATTAAATGGCAAAAACCCCAAAATTCCAACCGCCCAAATCATCGCAAAAATAACAATAAACGGTTGATTTATTTGGTTTGCAGTCACAGCAATGGTCAAAAATCCCACAAAGGCGATAGTACTGGCAAGTCCATCAGATCCGTCCACAAATTTAGTTGAGGCTGTGCAAATAAGTAGCCATAAAAAAGCCAAAAAGTAACTAAAATTACCAAAATTATAACTGTCAAAGGGATAAGATAAAACTTCAATTTTGAGTCCTCCTGCCCACACCGCGAGAATAATTGCTAAAACAACTCCCAGAATGTAAAATCGAGGTTTAATTTTAGCCAAATCGTCCAATAGCCCAACAATTCCCAAAATCAAAATCGCCAAAATAATCCAAAATAAACGAAAAGGGTAAATTAAATTTGGTAGAGATATGAGACCAAACTTGTGACCAAGCCAAACTAAACCTGTGGCAAAACTGGCGACCAAAACAAACCCGAAAGCTCCAAAAAGTGGAACTGGGGTTTCTTGAAATTTTCGGCTTGGTGCAGAGCTGGCTTTATCCAAAATGTTGTATTTGATAGCCAAAAAACGACTAAAAAAAGTCATTATCAAACTGCTGGCAAAAATCAAAAAATAGAAAATTAACCAAAAAAAATAACTTGTGTCAAAACTTTCCGCAAACCAATTCATACTCAATCAAATTAGTAAAATTTTTAAACTTGTCAAAAAATGATTTTAATTTGACTAAAGCTAGGCTTAAAAAAACTAGGTTTTTAGTTGAATTTGATAAACTTTAGTTTGGCGGAACTCCTTGAGTTCAAGGTTAGATAAATTGTGTTGAGTAACTTTTTTGGATTTTGTTATGCCCATACCCAAACAAACTTACACACTTAAAGTAGTCAAAAATAATTATAATCACAAGTTATAAATAGCAGTAGAAATACATTTATGCATTTTGATGTGATTTTGATGATAATATCAACACGTGACTAGTTGTGGTGATGCAATGAACAAGAAGTGCTGCCAACAGATAGATAGAAAGAACACAAGAGATTGACAATTTGGTAAATTTTATTCTCAATTTTTTTACTATTTGTACTAGACAGTTGTATTAGACTTTGGAGTTTTTATAATGACTTTTAAAATTAGTCTTAAAATATAAGTGTTACTTTTCCCAAAGAATTAAAATTTTCAAATATGTATAATCAAAATCATCCACCCAAATTTAGCCAAATTCAAATCATTATTACAGTTGCTGTCTCCTGTTTTTTTGTTTTAGCCAGTGTTTTTTTGGTTACCAGTACCAACTCAAACCAAAATTCAAACCAAAACTCTAGCAGTTCAAGCTCTCAAAGCAGCTCCTCCAAATCAGCCAAATCCCAGAGTTCTTCCAGTTCTGTTTCCAGCTCGTTTTCTACCGAAAGCTCTTCA
This sequence comes from Limisphaerales bacterium, assembly GCA_044238065.1. Lineage (GTDB taxonomy): Bacteria > Patescibacteriota > JACMRA01 > JACMRA01 > JACMRA01 > JBIIDY01. The sequence goes on from JBIIDY010000105.1 coordinate 2,312, forward strand.
GAGACAAGTTTGGAAAGTTCGTCTAGCAGTTCCAGTGATATTTCAGAGGTTTTGGAAAGTCAATCTATTATTAGTTCAACGAGATCTTCTACATCTAGCTCAAGCCAAATTCAAGATCAACTTTTGGATGATGGTTGGAAAACAGTTACACCCCAAAAAGCAACTGATGCACCTGCCGGTTAGTCTATTCCGGTTAGTCTATTATTTCCTTTTTAAAATTCAGTTTTAAATTCAAATTCAGTTTTAATTTTCCAAGTTTTTTCTGCCATATTTTCCAAAAATTTCAGTCATCCAAACAGTAGTTTTTTTTATCTTTCATTTTCTTTACTTTTTCCAAATTACCATTTTTCCTGATGAATTACATAACTTTTGACATAGAAACTTACATTCCTGAAGGTGTGCCAGACCGTATCGGGAGCAAACTCAATGTGGAAGCGATGAGAGTGGCGGTGATTGGGGTGTATTATAGCTGGATTGAGGGTGGCACTTATGTAGCCTTTTTGGAAGAAAATGTGGCTGAGTTTTTGGCAAGTTTGCAAGCAGCTGATTGTGTAATTGGCTATAATCATATTTGGTTTGACAACGCGGTACTCCAAAAATACGCTGACTTTGACCTCAAAACCTTACCAAACTGGGATCTGATGCAAGAAGCTGAGAAAAGTCTGGGATTCAAGCCAAAGTTGGACGATTTATGCAAAAGTAATCTTGGCACTCAAAAAACTGATTCTTTTGAAACTTACCGTAATTATTATCGTGACGGCAAAATGTTTGAACTGACCGATTATTGTATGCACGATGTTTTGCTTACCGAAAAGTTGCACCAACTGATTCAAAAAAATGGTCATTTACTTTATAGCGACGCTTTCAAAACTCGCCAAATCATGATAACTCCACCAAATTTTTCCGCTGGAAATACCCAAATTATGGGCAACGAATCACTTTTATAGATTTATATTTTTCCACTAAATTTCACTTTTTTCATAGTAATAAGATAAAAATAGTTTTTTAAAATGCCTCAATCCCAACCTAAGCTCAACCTTTACACTCTTATCAAATTTTTGGCAGCTATTTTGGTTATTCGAGATCATGTTGATTTTGACTTTCCAGCAGTTTTTTTGCCCAGTTTTGTCACCAGAATTTTCCCATTTTTAAATTTTAATTTGGGTTTTTTATTGACGGGAACGAGCGAAAGTGGAACTTGGGCAGTGGCTTTATTTTTTGTTTTTTCGGGCTTTTTGATTTTCAAAAATTTTCTTGGCGGCAAATACAGCTTTCATTTTAAAAGTATTGCTAAATTTTACTTTGGTAGAATTATAAGAATAGCTCCGCTCTATTATTTTTTGTCACTTTTGGGGCTTTTTTTTGTTTTTTCAAGTTTATTAAATCCCCAGAATAATCAACTAAATAAAGTTTTAGAAATTATGACTTTTAATTACGACCCGAATCTTTGGTTTAATTACGCCTATTGGACTGTTGGGGTTGAAATGATTTTTTACGTTTTAGCTCCCTTTGTCTTTGGTTTTTGTCTATTTTTGCTCAGCTTTTTTGACATAGTTGCGAGAATATTTTGGTCAGCTTTTCGGTCCATTTTTCTAAACTTTCTCAAAAAAATCAATTATAATCCCAAATTACCAAATAATGCTTTGGTCAAAAAATACGAGGAATCAAGTAATTTTAGTAAACAAAACTGGCGAAATTGGGGTTTTTTCTTTTTGGGAATAATTTTTTGGGTTTTGGGACTCAATTATATTTGGACGATTAGGTTTTATTTTGGAGGGGTAATTGACGGTCAGTTTTTTAAAAATTTACACAGTTTGCGAGATTTTACAATCTGGTTTGGGGTTTTTGTTAGTGGAATGGGACTTGCGATGGTTATCCATTTTATCAGTAGTTTAGTACTCAAAAGTAAGGAACAAAGAACAGAAAATAGTCAGCAAAATAACTTATCAACAACTAATTTTAGTAAAAATTCATTGACAGAAGAATTCAAAAATTTTGCAACAGAAAATAAGAAAAACGAGAAGGGAAATCATAACCAAAATAAAAAGACAAACTCTGTGAAAATTTGGAACCAGCGACTAGAAAGTTGGGAAACTTGGCTAATTGTTTGTGAAAGTTTGGCTAAAATAAGTTTTTTATTGACACTTTTGGTTTTACTTTGGCCCTTTACCACTTTGAAAATTACTCTGGAAGTTTCGGTGGTTTATACAGTTCTCGCCACCAGTTTTTTTATCTTTTGGGTAGAGCTCGCCGAGATAATTAGCAAAAAAATCCAAACCCTGAAAAATCTGGAAAACTCTAAAAATCTTTTGAAAAATCTGGAAAATAATCAAATAGAAAACCACCAAATAGAAGCTAAAATTGTGTCAAAACTTAAAAATGCTAAAAACTTTCTGATCCACCAAATCAATCAAATCAGTAAGACCAGCTATGGTATTTTTTTGGTTCACGTTCTCATCTTGGTCAAGTTTAACGACATTTATGAAAAAACTCTCCGAGATAGTTTTGGCAAAATCAATGCTGGAATTATCATTTGGTTATCAGTGGCTTTTTTGAGTGTTTTAACAAGCATGTTCTTACAAAAATCCATAGAAAACCCTTCTCACATTTGGCTGACAAATTGGCAAAAGCGACTAAATAAAAATTCTCAACCAAAAAAAAATAATTGCCTGAAACCTCTAAACCAAAAAGCCCTTGAAAATTAGCTTGGAAATAAACAATTCCCATCTGGAAGGGTCGCCCATAAGTCGGGGGGTGGTTTCTGGTGCTAAACTATACCAAAAGCTCTGTAATTTCCTCTAAATTCCGTAGTGTTTTAAAAATTAACTTCCTGATTTAGTCTTGAAAAAAGGGAAATAGCATAAAAATAGATAAAAAGTAGTTTTAAAGATTTTGGGACACTTTTCCACTTTCCAAAATAAAAAAACTTGCCAATTCATAAAAACTTTTTAATTATTCAAATAAGTCAAAAATAAAACTAATTTTTTAAATCAAACCAAAATATGACCCAAATTCCAGCCAGCCTTTTTTTACGAAATCTTGCCAAAATTGACCCGTTGAAATTGATAGAAATTAAAGGCGTCGGGGAAGTAATGGTGGAAAATCTCCAAAACTTCTGCCAAAGTCAAAACTACCAAAATCTCATTGCCAAATTTGAAAAACTAGAAAGTCAAGACAAAGGTTTAAAAATCATTTTATCAACAAAAAAACCAAGTGAAAACACACCACAAAAACCT
>JBIIDY010000010.1:0-18684 GCA_044238065.1 Limisphaerales bacterium
TAATGACTTTTAACCTCAAATCGTTGCTGTAGTGGGACATACCAAAATTGTAGAAAATATTTTATTTTTTGTAAAGGTCTAATAGGAATTGGCTATATTTAAAAATTGTAGATTTATTTATCTTTGTGAATTTCGTGATTTTTCGTCATTTTATTTTACGACTTGGAAGCTATTTCCTTACAATTTCCCCATATGGGATAAATTTACTGATAAAATGAAATTGACAAAACGGAACTGTCCAAGTTCCTCTACAAAACATTAATAATACAAAATTAATAAATTATTGATTTATCACTAAAATATGCCCACAAACTCGCTCACAACTTACAAACCAACTTTCATGGAAAAACTTTTGGGAAAGAATTACAAGTGGTGGTACTGTTTGATTTACCATTTCAAATTACAAACAACTTACGTAATTGACACATTTTTTAATGTTTTTCAAAGTCAGCTTAAATTTGTTGCTTCTATCTTAATTTGGTTTATTACTATTCGCTCGGGAGCTAATCTTAATTTATCCCAGCTTTTGACATATTTTTTGATTGGTAGTTTATTTGCTCAATCTTGGAGTTCCCAAGTGGCTGACTGGAATCTATACCGCGACATAAAATCTGGTGGAATCTCCTCTCTTTTAATGCGACCCAGTTCTATTTTTGGTTATTCTTTTATTAGGAATTTGGGTAGCGACTTTTTTTATGCCTTGTGGAATGTATTCTTCCTATCTTTATTTATCATTATTTTTCATGATTACGTGACCCTGCCAACTTTAATAAATTTTTTCCTTGTTATTTCCTTGACGTTTTTGGCTCGTTTAATTGTCTATTTTTACCAAATGATTTGTGGCAGTATTACTTTTTGGAGTACAGAAGGTGGTGGTATTTTTAGAACGGCGGGCTTTGTTTTGATTTTTTGTTCTGGCTTTACTTTTCCACTTAATTTGATCCCTGAAACGCTATTTTTACAATATCTGCCATTTGCCTTTACTTTCTACCACCCGATGCAGATTTATCTTGGAAAATACTCAAGTTTAGAAATATTTTATGTTTTTCTCGGCGGGATTTTTTGGTGTGTTATTCTCTATTTTCTCGCCAAACTGGTGTTCAAAATTGGCTTGAAAAAGAATGAAAGCGTGGGGCTTTAGAAAGCAAAATAATTTACACTTTTTACAAAATTTCACAACTAATAATATGTCTTCAAACTCTTTATCAAAACCCTACACCCCGACTTTGATGGAAAAACTACTTGGCAAACACTACAAATGGTGGTATTTGGTTAAATATTGTTTTAAAGCAAATCTAAATTATTTATGGGATGAGTTATTTTCTCTATTTTATCAATTTACTGGACTTTTAGCTGTTGTTATAGTTTTTTTGAATGGTAATTTTCCTCATAAAGAAATTAAAACTATATTAACCTACTTAATAATAGGAAATGTATTTTATGCGCTGACAAACGCTAACATCGTTTGGATTATTGGAAATAGTATAAAAGATGGTAAAATAGCAAATAAATTATTACTTCCTTCAAGCTATTTAGGAATTCATTTAAGCACAAGTTTGTCTAATTGTTTGGCTTTTTTTATTTCCCAGATTATAGTTTTAATTCCAATTATTTTGATTTTTAGAGAATATTTGAGTTTTTCCATAAACGGCATTATTTTTCTAATTTTCTGGAGTGTTATAACTTGGCTAATAAGATTTTTTATAGAACTAATCTCTGGTTTTTTGGCTTTCTGGACAACTGAAATATATGGTTCAGCAAATTTAACTTTAGCTCTAGTTACTTTTTTTTCGGGAGCTTTGTTTCCTTTGGATTTCTTAGGCTCTAATTTTAACTTTTTAAAATATCTACCTTTTGCCTTTACTTTTCACCATCCGATGCAAATCTATCTCGGTAAATATTCAAATTTAGAAATTTTTTACACTTTTCTTGGCGGGCTGGTTTGGTGTATCATGCTCTATTTCCTCGCTAAGCTGGTTTTTAAAATGGGATTGAAGAAAAATGAAAGTGTGGGACTTTAGAAAACACCCCGTCAACCTGCGGTTGCCACCCCTCTGGTCGTTCCTTCCACGCTCCGTTCCCTTTCGGTCACCCATTCACTCCGTTCATTCGCAAGCTACGCTCATCAGCTACACTTCAACCCATTTCTTGGGATAAAATAGACAAGAGGGGAATTACAAGTTAAAAATTTGAGGAAATTGAACTGTAAAATTTCTTCTACGAAATAAAAATTGGAAATTATAACTTTAAAATTGATATGAAAATTACTCCTAAAGCCAAAATTTTTGAAATTGTTAATCGTATTCCGACAGGAAAAGTGGCATTTTATGGTCAAATTGCGAACATTGCTACTAGCGAAGGTTTTCCAATTAGTGCACAGGTTGTCGGCTGGATTTTGAGTGGTATCAAAGAAAAGGAGTTTGATCAACTAGCTTGGCATCGGGTGGTCGCCAAAAATGGATTCGTGGCAAGTCTTAAATTGGGTGCGAAAGGTTTGTTGCAAATTGCCATTTTGGAGCAGGAAAATGTAGAAATTGTGAATGACATGATTGATATGTCAGAATTTGGCGTCAAAATTGAGGAATTATTATTGAATTGCTAAACTCATCCTAAAAACCCCGAACCATCGAAACTTGGTAAAAAGATTGTAAATATGCTACAATTAAGGGAAATATACTCACAAAATAAGTGTGAAAATTTGGCAAAATTTGGAATTTTCGCTAGCTTTTTGGCAGTTTGGTTTAGGGCTAGAATTTAGATTATTACGACAATTTAAGAGTTGTTGGAGTTCTTGCTCGTAAATAAAAGCAGATTAATTTAACTTTATTTTTTAACTCTTTATTCCTATTTCTTGGCTTAATATCAACACAAAGTTGAGTTTCAGTGGTTCGGGGTAAAAAGAAAAACCACTTGAAAAATTAAGTAAAATAAATAAATCCAAAGAACTCCCACCCCCATATTCCTACGCTCTGTTAACTTCTTTCACTTAGTCTCTTCATTCCCGCAACACAAATTCTTACGAAAATAGACGTACTAGCTGACACCCCAAAGATGGGAGTTTTGGATACAGGAATTTGTCAGTTTTGGTATTGGTTTGAATATATTAGTCAAAAAACTAAAAAATCTTCTGTTAATTGTCTGTTTGAAATAGGGGTTGACTATAACAGAATGGAACTTGCTTTGTATATTTAATTTAGATTTTTTCTAGTTGAAGTCCGTAGTTGAGTAAAAAGGTTTTAAAGTCGTTGTAGTTATTTTTTTTGGAGAGAGCCTGAACGCTAGCTGAATAAAAGTTTTGGGCTAATTTACCAGTCAAACCAATTCCCAAAATTTGCCCGTTCACTTGATTGAAAGTCAGTTTCACAAAACCATTATCAAAAAAATCCCTAAAAATTTCAAAACCCACCGAATAACCGTAGCGACTTTCCGCTTCACGATAGCTCACGCCCAGACTGATAGCTGGCAAATCCAGATCTATTTTGTTAATTTGAAAATTGAAGGGTTTATTTTCATGGTTAAAAAGAGTGGAATTAGAGCCAAAAAGCACGATTGATTTAGATTTTGATTCGTCTTGTTTCTCAGCCAAATTATTGATTACCCAGTGCAAATTCCCTTTTTCGTAATTTTGAACACAAGAGCCAGCTGCCCAGATATTTCTTTGAATTGTTTGGCCATTTTGATTACAGATAATGCCATTTTTGTCAGATTTAATCCCAGCTTTATCAAGGCAGATTTTATTACCTTCAAAAGTTTCTTTGGCAAAAATATAAAGTTTTTCGGTCAAATAGGTTTTTTTCTGGTCGTCAAAAAGTTTGATTTCGTCGTTGTGTTTGGTGATTTTGACAATTTTGGTTTCAAAACTAAAAGAGATATTTTTCTTAAGTAGCTGCCTAAAAGTCCAGTTGAGACAAGTAGAATCAAAAAACCTCAAAATTTCTTGCACATTCCGAGCTTCAATAATTCTCACCTTGGTTCCCAAATTAGCGTATAAATTCGCCACTTCCAAATTGAACAAAGTGCAACCGATGATTGCCAAACTCTCTGGAATTGATGGAATGGAAAAAACATTGTGTTGATACAAAAAATCCACCTCGCCAATGCCGGGAATTTCGGGAATGCTGATATGGTTTTTGCCAGTGGAAATAATCGCTTGCTTAAAGCTGATAATCTCACGACCATCAGGTGAATTGACCTCTACCAAACCTTTGGAAATGAAACCAGCTTTGCCATAAATTAGCTTAATTTTCGGGTTATTCTTAATTTTTTCCAAAATTTCCTCTTGTTTGTGATCTAAACTTTTTTGAATTTTGTCGTTTATTTTAGCCACTTTGGTTTGTGTTTCTGTGGTTAGTGGCTCATTTTTAGGCACATCTTTGACGGCGTTTTGCCAGCACCAGAACGGAAATTCTAGTGAATACAGCCAACTTCCGCCAACTTCATTTTCCTCCACCAAAAAAACAGAGCCATTTTTAGCCAGTTTCAAAGCCATCATAATGCCAGCCTCGCCAGCTCCCAAAACAAGAAAATCGCAAGAAATCATTTAAAAAAATTTATCTAAAAAAATATAATATAATTAATTGATAATAAAACATTTTTGTCAATAAAAAATTCAATAAATCACAAATATTAAATTACTGTTAAAATTTCCAAATTCAAATTCAAATCAAAACCTAAAATCACGAAATTAATTTTCAGTTTTTTTGTTAATTTTTAACATTTTCTTCCAAAAATAATTTAACCAGTTTATACTCAGACCTAAATTAAAAACCTATACAAATTGGTAAGAATTTGAGTATAGACAGTCCAATGTGTGTCATCACGAATGAAAAAGACTGCACAAGAGAATTAACCAGTAAAAAGCAAATTAAGGGTCATCACGAATGAAATGAAGTGATCTAGTGGTAAAATCTAGTCAAGCTGAATATGGGGTTTAAAAGATTGCTTCGTTAGCCTCTGTTTCCTTTGGTCTGTTCGTTCCTCACTTGGTCTCTTCGTTCCCGCACCCATTCGTTACACTCATTCGCAATGACAAACAAGCTTGCAATGAAATGAAAATTACGAATTACCTAGTGCAAGCCAATGTGGGTCTGGGTATAACAATTTTCAGTCCAATAATTTTTGCCAACCATTTGCATCCAATTCCAAAACTTCATTTTTGATTTTTTCCAATTTATTTTCTGATTTTTCTGTTGCTTCATTCGCCAGATTTTCAGCTTTTTGCTTGGAATTTTGTAAAACTAACCTATATTCTACGCTAGGAGTTGTTACCACCAAATCTAAATCAAATTCTCGCGACAGCCTTTCTTGGACGATGTCAAGGTGTAATAAACCCAAAAATCCACACCGAAATCCAAAACCAAGAGCAGCGATATTTTCCGTTTCAAAAGTCAAAGAAGCGTCGTTAAGTTTTAGTTTGTTCATACTTTCTCGCAGTTTTGGGTAGTCGTCAGCGTTGCTCGGGAAAATACTGGCAAAAACTTTTGGCTTGACTTCTTGGTATCCTTTGAGCATCATCGCTGGATTTTTTTGGTCACAGATCGTGTCGCCAACTTTAATCAAACCCAAATCTTTCAAACCCGTCATCAAATAGCCAACTTCACCATTTTCCAAAGAAGGCATCGCTTCCATCTGCGGTCTAAAAACCCCAACTTCCAAAACTTCAGCTACCGAATTCGTTGCCAAAAAATAAACCGTGTCTTTTGGGGAGATTTTGCCGTCAAAAAGGCGAATATAAGCCACCACACCACGATGGCGATCATAAAAAGAATCAAAAATTAACGCTTGCATAGATTTCATTCAAAACAAGCTTTACAAATTTGTCAACACCTTGAACAATTTAAAATGCTGGAAATTAGTCAAAACTGAAATTTTCCTTGTTAATCAGCTTCAAAATCGCCAAAATATCAGCTCGGTGGGATTTGGATAACATTCCAAAGATCTTTATCATTTCCAAAATAATTTTCGCATTTTTTGAGTCAAACACAAAATCAGCAAATTCTTTAGTTTCAGCCGTTCTACCAAGCAAATTATTTTCAGATTTTAGTTCGGTTATCAAAAAGCAAAAGTAAAGCATGACTTGAGTTCCTACAGCTCGTTGTTTTTCTTTGATGACAATTTCAGCGTTAATCTGGTAATTACCAAACTTGTGAATTAAAAGTGGATATTCAATAGTAAATTGATGAAAATTGATAGGGTTTATCTTTGTTTCTACCTTGTTTGTTCGCTTGATTTTACAGTTTGGATGGTTTTCAATAAAATCTTTTTCTTCTAAATTCGTCAAAAATGTTTCAATTCCTAACAAATCTTGCTGACTAAAAACTTGCCATTTTGTAAAGTAATAAAGGTATTCTGAAAGTTCGTAAAGTGCCTTAGTTTTACCGTTATAAGCTGTAAATCTAGTATTTGGAAGTGTAGTTAATTTCAATTTTTGTTCATCATCAACTACAGAATCGTAGCCAATTTGCCATTCTACATAATTGTTGAGATTAAAATTATTTTGACGACTTGCAAAAGGCAGACCGTATTCTGAATCTATTGTGCGAGATTTTACTCTGATTTTACCGCTGGTGGTGGTAAGTGGAATGTTAACAAAAATTTCTTTGGTTTCTGGGTTTAGTTTTCTAATGAACATAGTGATTTGTAAGTAAAGTTTGAAAATATTGGTTGATTTTCTCTTTCAGTAAAGGTAAATTTTGAATAGTAATAGGTTTTGAAATCTTAAATTCGTTACCTAAGAATGGGTTTTTATAGGTAGAATAAAGGATAAAATATTTTTGAAATTGAAGAAAAAGAGTCTGGTCAAAGGGAATGTTACAATTGCCAAAATAATAAGGAAAATGGTTCAAAAAGTCTTTACAAACATCAGCATAAATATAATAAATTAACTTTTTTTTATCTATAATTATTGTATTTGGTCCAAACTTTTCTACAAAAGTACGACTTCGTTTAAGAGCATTTATATCTCTCATTGTCCAAAATAAAATAGATTTTTCGCTTGGCTGTGACCATTTAGAAGGATATTTTGTTATATAATTATCCAGATAATCAAACTGACTTAGGCAAAAAATTGGGTTAAATATCTTATTTTCATCAAAAACTTGAAATTTATAATTCCAAATATAATCGTAATCCATACTCTCACCTCGCTTGTAAAGTGCTACCAAAATTGGAAATTGTGTTGTTTTAGAAGTCTCGCTAAACTCACCGCTACTAATAATAAAACCATCAATTAACTTATAATTTTTATTGAAATTTTGGAGACTGTTAAAATTAGCCTTTTTGATGAGGTAAGAAAGAGGATGTAAAACACAAATATAATCTGCCTGCAATTTATCGTAAGAAAGTAAAAACGACATCCCCAAATCACGAGTTTGCAGGTCTTTGTCAATTTCAAAGGAATTTTCTTTAACACCAGAGCGGATAATTGAAGTCAAATCATTATAAGGAGGATTGCCAATGACAATCAAATTTTCCTTTTTTGAGATTTTATAGTTTCGACGATTAACATTAAATAAGCCATTTTGCTCCACAAATTCTACATTTGGATTAATTTCTTGAGCTTTTTTTATAGCTACTTCATCCACATCCGCACCAATTTGCCTGATTTTTTTATCCACAAAAAACGAGCCATAACCACAAGAGGAGTCTAAAATTACAGAATTTTCGGTTAAAACTGGCTCAATCATTTGCCAAACTAAATCAATTAACTTTGGTGGAGTATAATAACTTCCAAGATTAACCCTTTCTTTATATTTAAGGTGAGTTTGTTGCATGCTAAAAACCTGATAAAAAAGATAGATTTTGTCAAACCAAGCTTTACAAATTTGTCAATAGTTTAGGGCTTTCAAACAGTTTTATAAGACTTTTGGACGAGAATTTAAATATTTTGTGTTTTTCCTTTTTGAACCTTTTTTCAAAAATAATTCCAAACGTGATTTTACTTTTAAAACAGCAAAACTCCCCCCGAGCCTTTGGCTCACCCCCCCCCAAGTGGGTAAAAGAAATCTCCAAGTTTTAAGCAATTTTCAAGCTATTTCAAAAAAAATGTTGACAAAAATTATTTTTCTGTTTTAGATTATTTTCATATACACATCTTTAGATTTTCTCAAATGTTCACTCTTAGCACTCTTAACAAAACTGTAGCCAGACAGAAACAACGAATCGGTCGTGGGGAAGGTAGTAATCGCGGTAAAAACGCTGGAAAAGGTAACAAAGGACAAACCAAAAGGGCTGGAAAAAGTCCCGTTCACTGGAAAACTGGTGGCACTGGCGAATCTGGAAACAGTATGCTTTCTTCTGCACCAAAATGGGCAGGTTTTAAGCTAGCTTTTCAAAAAGTCAGGAAACTTCGCGAATTTAGCCTCAAAACAATTGAAAAATACTTTGACAATAATTCCCAAATTAGTTTAGTATCTCTTCTTGAAAAAAAACTAATCACCAATAAAGTCAAAAATGTTCGCATAATTGGTAGTCTTAACCCAACCAAAAAATTCACTTTTAGCGAGGAAATCTACACAACTAGCGGAGTCAAGAAACTTTTAGCTTAATTCATAATTCAATTAAAATTTAGAAAACTTTACCAAAACAAAAACAAAAAAATTTTTGGGTGTATAGCTCAGTTGGTTAGAGCACTTCACTGATAATGAAGAGGTCACTGGTTCGAGTCCAGTTATACCCACCAGAAAATTCAAAATTTAAATTATCAAAAAATAAAATAAATAATAAATTCCAAAATTAAGAATTATTAAATTGTTGAAAAAAAATTAAATTAAAATTTACAAAATATGAACCTCTCTCAAACTCTGCTTTTATTACAAGGAATTTGCTTAGCTGGAAGTATTGTTTTGATTTTGATGCAAAATAGAGGTACTGGAGTTTCTGGATCTTTGGGAGGTAGTGGAGCCAACGATGTTTATTTGACTAGGCGTGGAATAGAAAAATGGGTTGTTAATTTGACTGTTATTTTGATTGCTTTGTTTATTATCTTGAGAATTGCTAGTCTTTATATTGGTTAGTTTTATTGGTTTTAATTTGGGTATTTTAGGATTAGCAGTTAATGAATATTGACTGTTTTTTTATTCCAAAAATTATGACAAACCCAGACCAAATTTCCAAAAACCTAAAATTACTCAAAATTGATATTTGGGTTCACAGTATTTTGCTTATTTTGGGAATTACAATTCCATTTGTGATCTACCTTTGGAGTTACAATTTATCAGATTATAGTGCGTGTAAAGAAGTTTCTTTTCTCAGTCCACCTAATTTTTAACTGTTATTCTTAGTATAATTTGGCAAATTATTTCTTGGTATTTACATCAACTATTCACAAAAAATCACGCTTAAAGAACTCAAAAAATTAGGGGAATTGTTATTTTTTATTATTTTATTTTAACAAATACATTATTTTTTATTTTATATTGTTTGGCTTTTAAGTTATTTTTTTGTAAAAATTATCACATTTTGTTTGTATCTTTTTCCAATCGTTTGGTTAGTTTATTATGTGAATTTGTTTAGTCAAAAGAAGTTTTTGGAAACAGAATTAAAGAAAAATGCGGAGACTGCTAGCTAAACTTGTGAAAAATTGTAAAATTAAGTTTATTTTGTAATTACATAATTTCTCTATTTTTTTGTAATTATTGTGTCTAGTGATTGACAATTTAGCAAATTTTATACACAACTTCCTTGTGTTTTCTTTACTTTCCGACCTATTTTTCCCCAAAGACTTTTTTGACACCTATTTATCGGGTGATTTTTTTGCTTCCAAGGTTCGAAGGCCAGATATTCCAAGCCCAGCTTTTGACCAGATTTTGGTGAGTGCTAATTATTACCAAGTGGAAAAACTTTTGGAGCGGGCTAAATTTGGAGCCGAAACAGCAATTATTCCAGATTTTGCTACAATAATGACCAAGAATTTATTAACCCAAATTGACCAAAAAACTGTTGCCAAGCCTGATTTATTGATTTTTGTGCCAGCTGATACCAAGCGATTTTCCCAAAGAAATTATCATTTACCGCAGATTTTAGCCGAGCAAATTAGCCGTCAAACCGGAATTTTGTGCCAGCAAATTCTCCAAAAAACCAAAACGACCGAAGCCCAAACTCATTTAGATCGCCAAAAAAGATTGTTAAATTTGGAAAATAGTTTTGAATTATTACCAGTTTCTTTGACAAAAATGCGAACAATTTGCTTGATTGACGATGTGGCAACGACCGGCACGACGCTGAACGAATGTGCTAAAATCATACTTGAGCACAACCCATTTTTGGAGATTTACGCTTTAGTTTTGGCGAGTAATTAGCAGAATAAAGCAAGAGAAAATTGGGCAGGCAAGGTTTCCAGAATAATTTCAAGAACAATTTTTAGACAACAATCAAATAATCTTTACAACTTTTTAGGATTCATAATTTTACTTTTCAGTCAATTTTTAAGAATATGCCAAGTTATACTTTTTTGACAATTATTTCTGTAATTTTGGTTTTGGTTTTGGATCTTTGGCTGACAAGGCTGGTTCTGCGTTCCAAATTTTGGTTTTTTTGGCTCATAATCGTGATTTTGCACACTGTAGTGGACAATTATCTCAACGGGCGGTGGTGGCATGGCGTCGGTATCGTTTGGCAATATCAACATTTTTCTGGGATCAAAATCTGGCACACCCCGCTGGAAAACTACTTTTTTGGCTGGAGTCTGGTCACACTAAACCTGATTATTATGGAGTCTTTGGTCAAAAGGAAAAATAGTAAATCTGTCTAAACTTTGGAATTAAATTTTTGGCAATCTGGAAATGTCAGTTCAAAAAATAGTTTTTCAATGTGCTGACTTTCTTTTAGAAATCAAAAAGTTGTGTTTTTGTGAGTGTCTCTGCTACTTTGAAATCTCCATTCATATCCTCATGTTTTGCTTTTAATTCTACTATTAAATCTTCTACCTCTTTTTTAGTTAAACCAATCATGTCGTCGCCGCGGTGCTTTTTTGCTAACTTATCTAAAATGTTTTTTAAATGATTCATTTTGTTTTTAACCAAATAAGGTTGTATCTTATCTATCATAAGTTTTATTCTTTTTGCCAAATCTAGGTTATCAGTTAACAGGGAAAGACCTCTGTCAAAAACTTGTACATTAACTCCACCTTTGTAATCTCTAAGGTAAAGCAACATAGTTGCTATGGTATCCATAACCCAATAAGGATCATCAATTTCCAATGCCCTGTCTAAGGCTCTATTGTATGGATTTTCATCATCACCTATTACACCAAATCCTTCACGTAAACCAACTTTAGGATTACGCCAAATAGCACCATTAGCTTCATATTCATACTTCCAATTATAGCAAAAATTATATTTGAAATCAGCATAAAGCTCACTATCTTGAAATTTTTCATCATACCTCCACAACTCATCTACGTTTCCTTCCCAACCGCCTAATACCAAAGGGAAAATATCGTCTCTGAGGAAATCTTTTAGTCCTAGTGTAAAATTATCACGAATTTCCTCAAGCTCATAAGACGTCCCATCTTCATTCCAACATTCATAGCATAGATTGTACATCTTTATAAGAAAATTGTCTGATAAAAAATAATTAGATAAAGATGAGATAATTCCTATCCTTTCTTTAATTCCATGTCCAGCATCTAAAAAAAAGTTATCTGGTTCGTCGATAAAACCATCAGGTATAATCTTACTAAAGTGTGTAAAAATTTCGTTTTCTAAATCTATGTTATTTCTTAGCGCAGTTAGTTTTATTTTATCTATCTCATCCTTAATAAAACCGAAATTATTTAAAACAGCAAAGAAATATGCTAGGCTATGTACATTATTTTTTTGGTCTTCAGTTAAAGATTCTCCGCTCTCACTCTTTTGGGTAATAGTAGTTTTTAGCAATTCAAATATAAACTTTTTAAATTTTTCTGGGTCATTGAAAAAAGATTTAACTTCTTTAATTTGCTTAATAATTTTGTAATCTTCTTCGCTTAATTCTCTCATTTCAAAAATTCTGTCGGCAGTACTACCTGCTAACCAAGTCTTGAGAGCAACATCCTGAAAATTTTTATTATTTACAAACCCATCTAAGAATAGACAACCTGTTTTACTTATAGGCAATTCTTTATTTGGTTCATCAGATAATTTTTGAGAAATTTCAATTGTGGTTGGTATAACTTCTCGGTTAATTTCTCGAGTAACTTCCCTATTTTTTCTTTCATTAAGCTTCAAAAGCAAACTTTGTTGCTGTTCTGGTGAATATCTTTCTAATTTGGTTTTACCCTCCCCTGTGGATTTAGGTAAATTATTTATAAGTTGTTCTTCTAAATTATTATATCGTGCAAATTTTTTGACAAATGTAGTTTGTGGTGAGTTTTCATTCATATTATTTTAGATTTATCAAATTAAAAAGTAAAGTTAAAAAAGATCTAATTTTAGCCTAGCATAAAAAAAATATTTTGACAAGTGTTTTTTTAACAAGGGAATTTTCAACCAAAAATAGATAATTTGACAAAAAGTGAGATATTTTTGAGTATAAGAGTTCATGCCAAAAAAAATAATACTTTCCAAAAAACAACAGCAAGAGCTTTTGCCCAAGCGAGAAATTGTGGTGGCGACGGCGATTATTCGTCCAACTGGGCTTTTGGATCCCGTGATTTTGGTGCGTCCAGTCGCTAACCAAGTGGATGATATTTTGGAGGAAGTTCGTTTGAGAATTGTGGCGGGCGAGCGTGTTTTGATCACCACTTTGACCAAAAAATTTGCCGAAGAATTGGATCTGTATTTCAAGGAAATTAGCATCAAATCTGCCTACATTCACAGCGAAATTCAGGCGATGGAGCGGGTGGAAATTTTGGGCGATTTGCGTCGCGGCAAATACGATGTTTTGATTGGAATTAACCTTTTGCGGGAAGGGTTGGACTTGCCAGAAGTGAGTTTGGTTGCTATTTTTGACGCCGATAAAGAGGGGTTTTTACGTTCCAAAACAAGTTTAATTCAAATCGTGGGTAGGGCAGCGCGCCACCAAAAAGGCACGGTAATTATGTACGCCGATCGGGAAACAGTTTCTATGAAAGAAGCCATCGCTGAAACCCAAAATAGGCGAGAAATCCAAATTCAATACAACCAAAAGCACGGAATTACGCCAAAATCCACGGTCAGACACCTCGCCGATCTTAATGAAAATTTGCAAGAAGAACTGGGGAAAAATGAGAATTTTGGACAAAGTGGGGCTAATTTGACGCAGTTTGGTTTTGAAAAATTGGAAGAAGAGTCCGAAAATAGTTTTGAAATGAGCTTTGAAAGTCGTTATAGCCGCAAATCCAAACCCAACAAAACTCGGGCCGTTCAGGTTTTTGACACTTTTGAATCTCAAAAAAACATCCAAACGCAAGAAATTTTGACCAAAATAAACCAAGAAAAAATGGAATATTTCGCAAAACATCCAAACGCCAATCAAGTCAAAACAGAGCAAGAATTCACCAAAAAACAAAAAAATAAACTGGAAAAAGAATTGAAAATTGCCATTGAAAAATACGAATTTGAAAAAGCTTCCGCCCTCAAAGACATTCTGGAAACATTTTGAACCGCTTGTGAATAAAGCCAAACTTGGGAAAATCTATTGGCCGATGTCCAAATTCCCGCGTAGAGGCGATCACCGTATCGCCATTTTGGAACCGCAAGGGTTCCGCTACATTCTTCACCCGCAAATTCTCCTTCACCAACTCTCCAATTTTTACTTTAATTTGTCTTCGGTGATAATTTTCAAAAATTCTTCCCAAGTGCAATCTATTTGTTTTAGATATTTATTGACAAAAGTACCGTTAATTTCTTTGTCTTTTGTTTTGATTATAATCGGTCTTAATGTATTTGGTCTGTTGTATTTGTGGTGGCTACCTACGGATCCTGTGAATTCAAAACCAATACTTAGTAAAAACTTGATAAAAATAGCCGTTTTAATTGGGTACAGGTTAGGCATATTTGACAGGATTTTTGGTATTTAGCAAAAGATTGGACAGACTGGTTTTGATTGTTTTGACGACAAAAGGTGGAATAATATTAATTTCTGACTTATCTTCTATAATTTTCCAACCAAACTCTCCAAGAACTTGCACAGCTACATTTCTACTGATTATATCCTCTAAAAATAGTTCCAAAACCTCATCAAAACACTGAATAGCCTCGTCAATATTATCACCCCAACTAAATAAATCTAATTCTGGACAGTCAGCCATAAAAGTGCCATCATCTTGAGCAATGATATTAACAGGGATTTCACCTTGTATATTGACTTTTTTGTTTTCAATCGTAAGAGGCATAATTTTTTATTAGATTTGTAAATTACCAATAATGTAGATGATAATGATTTTATTGTCAAGATAGGTTAGCTCACTTTGTTATAATTCCAACCTCCTCGCTCGTCAATCCATACAACTCAAACACCAACTCATCAATCTGATTTTCAAGGTGGGTTGTGTCCATTGCCCCTTTTAAAGGGGCTGTCTGCGTAGCAGACTGGGGTTCTATGTTATTAACCCCCAAACTCTGCGAGTTTGACCCCTTAGCAAGGGGTAAGTTCTTCACCAACAAAATCTCCTCCACCAAAAGCTCAATTTGCCCTGCGATTTGTTGTTTTTGTGGTCTGGTTATTAATTCCATTTGATAGAATAAAAAAACTATAGTATAATTCACTCATTGCTAATTAAAAAATTTATGCTTAATACAATCAATAGAATAAGAACAAAAAAGGGTGAGGATGGTTTTTATAGAATTGTAGAACCTCATTCAGAGGAGATTGATAATCTTAAAAAAAAAGTGACTGAATTAAAAAGTCAGCTTAATAAAGATAAAATATCCATAGCAGAAAAAGAAAGTATTATTAATGAAATTAAAAAATTAACTAAATTGATACAAAGTTTAAAAGGAGAGCATAGCAGTATAATTCGATTATCTCAAAAAAAAATGGAATGTAAAGCTGGAAAGGACGGTGGCAAAGATTCTCGAGTACTTATTTTTGATCAATATGTTGTAAAGTATTTACGAAACGGAGATATGGTAAATAAAACAAATAGAGATTTTTACATAAAAAAGTACCAAATATTAAAAATATTATTAGGGAAGTATATACCTAAGTCATATTTTGTTTTGGGTGAAAGGTTTGAGAAAAATAAGGGAAAAGTTAACACCTTAATTACTATTCAAAAAAGGATTCATGGGGAAAATTTTCAAGAGCTTTATGAAAATAACTTCTTTACCCCTGAATTAGTAGATTACTTTTTAGAAATTTTAAATAAAAATCCTATAAATGATCTTTTAAATACTATAGAATTATTAAAAGATGATAATAAACATAACAAGAGGAAACTGTTAATTTTAGCTAAATTAGTGTTAGCAAATAAAGATTATTGTGATGCAAAAAATTATTTTAATCGTACTAAATTGTTACGAAATATAGAGGAAGAACAAGATGTTCTTAAATTAGATATAGGTGGTCTTTCTGATTTAAGAATAACTGATCTAAGCGTTAGTGAAGAAAGGGAGGCTTTACTAAATTTCAAGTCTCCTAATGTTATGCTAGGAGCTGGTGATGAGATCTTTTTTATAGATTTTGATGTAGGCACATGGAATGAAAAGCTACAAGATATATATGATGCTATTTTTAGGGTGTTGAAGTAATAATTTCATAACTAAAAACCCAAAATAACCCCAATTTCCTCGCTCGTCAACCCATACAACTCAAACACCAGCTCATCAATTTGATTTTCAAGGTGGGTTGTGTCCATTGCCCCTTTAAAAGGGGCTGTCTGCGTAGCAGACTGGGGTTCTATGTTATTAACCCCCAAACTCTGCGAGTTTGACCCCTTAGCAAGGGGTAAGTTCTTCACCAACAAAATCTCCTCCACCAAAAGCTCAATTTGCCCTGCGATTTGCTGTTTTTCTGGGGTGTTTAGGGTGGGGATTGGAAATTTTTCTAAATAGTCTTTATTTAACTGAAAACCTTTTTCACCAAGTGTTATTCCAGCAAATAATAAACGAAACACTTTTCTAAATAAAGTTGAACACAAAACTCCTAAAATAAATTTTAAATTATCACCAACCATAATAAAGCCTGTTTTATCAATAAAATAACCACCTTCGCAATAAGTAAAATTATTGTCTAATGTTGTCTCTGGATACACCACCTTTTCCTTTTCAAATTCGTCTAAATAAGCACAATTTCGTAAATTATAAGGAGTTACACCTTTATCTGATCTTTTGGAAAGAGCTGGCTCAAAACTGTCTAAATGTTCTTTGATAGCTGGATAATCGTTGATGTTGATCGGCGGGATTTTGGTAGAGGAAAGCCCCTGCTTTCCATTATGGAGACTGGGAGTCTCCTCTACATATCCATTATGGGCATTTATCACATACAACCCTGCAAATTCGTAACCATACCGTTTTATATCTCTACCTCGCAAAATTGGTTTGATAATTTCGGCAGATTTTGGATCTTTAGCAATTAGCTCATTTTTCTTGTTTTCATCAATAATAAAGGCTTCATTTAGTCCTGTTTTAACTCCTGATAAAATTTTCACATCCCAGTCTTTGAGTGGTTTGCCGACACTTTCTATTTTCTTTTTGAGAGCGATTTCGCTAGGGCTTCCAATAAACCAACCGTCACTATTATCAAAATTGATTGTTGTAAAGTTTGGACTACCTTTTTCTAATTCACTTTTCGTGGCTTTGGTAGCTTTGGTTTGCCCTTGATTATTTGCCTTTTGAAAAATTAAAATATTGCTGTCCACTGTGGCACTTTCAAAGACATTTGCTCCCAAATCAATTATCATTTTTGGATTAGTTTTTTGACTCAAAAATTGCCTTGTGGTTTTGCCATATCCAGCTCGCATCCATTTATTAGAGGTAATATAAGCCAAAATGCTATTTTGTTTCAATAAATCGTAGCCTTTTTCGTAGAATAATTGATACAAATCACCAGTTTTAGCAAAGGTTTGATAGCCTGATTTTTCAAATTGCTTACCCAAAATTCCACCATCTTTTTGCAGCTGAACATACGGCGGATTGCCAATTACCAAATCAAAGCCACTTTCGCCAAACATCCACTCGGGGTCAAAAAACTCGGCTGGTTTATTTTCAAATGGATTCCAACTGGTTATTTTAAGAGCTTCTTTAGCTAAATTTTCGGCATTTTTGGTTTGTAGTTTGTTGGATTCACTAAAAACAGATGTGGTGATTTTATCCCATTTATCAGACAAATTTTGTTTGTTTTGAGCTGGTAAAAAAGTTTGTATTCGGATTGCATCAAGTTCTTTTAGACTGTTTTTGACAATATCTACACTACCTATCAAATCTTCTTGAATTTCAGCCTCAAAAATTTTTCTATCAATTCCCACCAAACTATTAGCACACACAAATTTAAATTCCAAATTTGGCAAGGGTTTTGGGTCCTTTTTATCTTCATCCACGACCAAACTTAGCCAGCAACGAAGACGACTGATTTCCACCGCAATTGGCAATAAATCTACTCCATAAATGCTATTTTGAAGAATTTGCAGTTTAATTTCGTAAAGTGATTTTTCAGGTTCTAAAATATGTTTCAAATCGGTCAGTTTTTGCAATACTCCCATCGGGAAAGCCCCCGAACCACAAGCAGGATCAAGGATTTTTAGGGATTTGAGAATTTGGTTAATTTCATCTTTTTTATCATTTTTCATAGATCTTTTGGTATTACAAAAAACACCGTCCAAGAACTTCTGAATTTTATTGGCGGAAAAAAACTTGACAAGACTTTGCTCTTTGTTTATAATTTTAGAGTAGATTCTTTGAAAGACAGTAAATATTTCGGAGAGCTGTCGCTCTGAGTGAGCTCGGTGGTAATATCCGTCCACCTCAAAGAATTGAATATCCTCTCGTGGGGTATTTTTATTTGTCCAAAAACCTTTGAGTTCAGCCAAATTTGCCTTAGCATCCTTTTTCAATTTTGCTAATTTGTTTCCAAAAAGCTGGTAGCAAGTGTCAATAATCCAAAAGCCAGCAGAACTAAAACTCAAAATAAGAACATATTGGACTTGGTTGATATTGATGACAATGCCTATTTTGGGAATTTTAACCTGAACCTTTTGAACATAGACATCTTTTGACTTGGCAAAAAAGCACACCTCTATTTCAAAGTTTTGTCCCAAAAATGACGACCAAAAATCATAGTTTATTTCAATATGGCGATGAGTTATTCGGATTATCCTATCATTAGCCAAGTGCCAGCCTCTCAATTTGGCAAGTAAATAAAAACTTATTTCAAAGCTATTGCCTTTTATGCCAGTTACAAAGCGTCTTTTTGGGTAATCCTCGACTATTCCTGTCAGAGTGTGATCATCTTTTTTTGTCAATTCCAAAAAATAATCCACAGTCAGATCCATATAATTTATTTTGGTCTCCATAACTTCCAAAAGACTCATTTCCACCATATAATCCACAATTTCCCGCGGGGTATAAAAAGAGCCAGTGGATGAGCGGTTGAGAATAAAGTTTTCAAAAATCCGCCCCATCATTTCAGGATCCACACCAATTTCTTGCTCAGTTGAGGTATTTTCGTCTATGGTGAAATAATACTCTTCAAACAACTTAAAAATATCCTGAATTTGCTGATTTGGAACTTTTAGCCCATGATCTATTCTATCCAAATGGTCTTTTTGTTCAGATTTGTAATAATCAT
>JBIIDY010000106.1:0-5367 GCA_044238065.1 Limisphaerales bacterium
TTGGGCAACATTTCTTCAATAAGTTTGAATTGCTCTAGGGTTAAATCTGTTAAATAAGGCATTTAAAAATCTTAAAATTATTTCTAGTTTTTAACAAGTTTAGAGATTTAGGACAGGTTCTAAGCGACTCAAGCCAAATGGCCGAAGCTAATTTACAAGGTGAAATTTTCAAAGGTTATCAAATAATTGATTATGAAAATAAAGATAAATTGTATTTGATGATTTGTAGAAATTATAGAATTTTATTAGAAAGAGAACTAACTGGGATTATAAAAAATACAGATTCTACTTCTAGTAAATTTCATATTCAGGTTATTAATCTTTTGAATAGGACAGATCAAGAAACACTTTGGCAATTATTAAATAAATATAATGATAAACCTTTTGAAATAGGTAAAAATCCTCAATTCCAAGAAATTATGCAAAAAATGGCCGAGCTTTTTACGAGGGGTCAGGTGATGCGAGGAGCTTTGGCTTTGGCTTACGAAAAATATAATACAGTTTATTTGAAAATGATGAAAAATGGCAGAAATCTAGAAGAAAACCCATATTTGGAAAAAATAAAACAGGAAACTATGGTAGAAATTGGCAAAATTAACGAGAGAATGTCCCAAAATCCTGAAGATTTTAATAGTTACACAGCTTATTTCAAAAAATATTGGCCAGAATTACGGTTTGATCAAGATAATGATTATTCGCCAGTTCTAGAAATGCGAGAGCGAATGTATGATTTAATTGAAGGTGTTATGAACGATAATTTGATGGAAAAGTTGGCTCGAGAAATGCTGATAGAAAGGCAAAAATAAGATAAAAACACGGCAACGGGCAATTTTGGAAAAAGTTTGAAATATCAATAGCTTTGAAAAACTAAATTTTATTCATTATAAGAAGTCTACTGATGTTTATTTCTATAAGATTAAAAAAATATCTAAAAAAAAATTAAACGAAACTACGAGAAGGTTGTCTGATATAAATAACAATAAATAAAACTGATCAAAACGACTAAAAAATGCTTTGAAAAAACAAAAACAGACCAAAAGTAGAATTTTAGTTGACAAAAATAACAAAAAACATTTGTATTTATTTCAATATCATTTTATCTTTTTTTTACACCCAAAAATTTGATTATTGGTTTCATTTTTAAAATTTAGCTAATTATTTTCTGGATGATTTCTACTTGATTTTTCCCAAAAATATCTATTCTTAATTAGAAAACAATAATTAAAACAATAATTTTTTTATCTAAAATTTTTATGCTTGCCCCAAAAAAAATAGTTCATCGCAAAGTTTTTAATAGATATGGTCAAAAACGTAACGGGATGCGAACCCGTGGTAGTGAGTTAGAATATGGTGAGTTTGGTCTCAAAGCTACAACTTCCAGCTGGTTAACCAGTCGCCAAATTGAGGCAGCTCGTCGCGTCATTAGTAGAAGAACCAAAGGCGGTAAAGTCTATATCCGTGTTTTTCCAAGCCGTCCCGTAACTAGCAAAGGTCAAGGCATTCCGATGGGTACTGGAGCTGGATCTATTGACTACTTCATGTTTCCAGTCAAACCAGGTCGTATTATTTTTGAGGTTCGTGGTATCAGCAAAGAAAGAGTTCAAGAAGCTTTTAGAATTGCGGCTCACAAACTACCTTTTATGTCAAAAATGGTTTGTAAATCAGACGAATTGATCTAAAAAGTAAATTTAAAATGAGAATTTCAAAAAGTTAGATTTCTGGATTTTTTAAGGTTTTTTAATCTTGAATCTTGGAGTCTAATTTTTTTGTTTGTATAGTGGAACCTTATTAGACCTTTACATTTTTTTAGTCAGTTTGAAAAGTATAAAATTTATATTTTCTTTGTAATTTACTGATAAAATACTGATTAAATGGGTAATTTAATGTTTGGAAAAATTTTGACTTTTTTGTAAAGGTGTAATGAGGGTTGGCTACAATAATACAGTCTAAGTCATATAGTCTAAATAAATTTGTAAATACGAAGGCCAAAAATCTTTAAAAAAATCTTTAAAATTAAGCAAAACTATTTTTTTGGTAGAAAGAATTACCAAAATTCTTATTAATTTCATACAAAATAAAATTTCACTTTGATCGGGAAAATGAGTCTTTTTATAACAAAACCACTCTTTAAACTTTTGACAATTTTTTTGGCATTTTAACTCAAAATTTACTTGAAAATAAATTGAATTTATAACTTTTCTGTTTTTTTAATTCCAAAATTATTTTTTATGCTACCAGTTTTAATAGAAAACCTGACCAAAGAAATCCAAAAATTACCTGGTGTTGGTAAAAGAGGTGCTCAAAAAATGGCTCTGGATATTCTTCAGCACAGCGATACTGATTTTGAAAACCTAAATTCAGCCATCCACCAAATGCGAGAAAAAGTATTTTTTTGCCAAAATTGCGGTTTTTTTGCCGACAGTATCAAAATACCAACTGCCAATTCTCAAAATCCATTTCAGCAAAATCCTTTCCCAAAGTCCAGCCTTACTTCTCAAAAAGAGCAAAAGCAAGAAGAAAATACTACCAAAAATTTAATTTCTAACCAAAGCCCAAAATCAGTTTCTCAAATTTCCCACTCTTATAATAATTATCTCCAAGATTTTTTGCCTATTCCAAGTGTCAAACTCTGTCATATTTGTCAAGATTCTCACCGCAACCCATTTCAAATTTGTTTGGTAGAAAAACCAACCGACATTCTCAATATTGAAAAAAGTCAGATTTATCAAGGTTTTTACCATGTTTTAAACAAATTGATTTCGCCACTGGACAAAGTTTTTGTGGAAAATACGACTTTACCAGAACTTTTTGAACATCGCCTGCCATTTTTACTCCAAATTATAGAAAATTTTAACAAATCCACCTTTTCCCAGGATAACCAAAAAATTGACGAACACGACCAAGCTTGGCAAGATCAAATTGAAAATGAGACTTTTTTGACCCAAGGTTTAAAAACTGAAATGGACGATAAAAATACCACAAAACCTAGTGATTTAAAATTAGATGTTGAAAAAAAACAAACTGGAAATTCTGTGGAAAAATTTGTAAAACACAAACTGGAAATTGAGTTAATTTTATTTTTTAAAACTGGATTTAGTGCAGAGGCGACAACCGCTTATTTACGAGAAAAAATCTATCAGGAAGGTTGGCAAGATAAGATCAAAATCACCAAATTAGCCGAAGGTTTGCCACTTTATTACAACCCGGACAATTTGGATCAGGCGACGATGATAAAGGCTCTTGAAGATCGTAAAAATCTGTGGTAAAATTTGATTCCAACGACTAACCTGCTCGTCAACACTGTGAATTCAATCTCTTTTGTTATACTTTTATTACAAACCAAATCTTATAAACAAGCCTGGTGCCATCACGAATGGTAAAATCTAGTAAAAATAGGTTTGAAAGTGAAAAGATTGCCTTCACTTTGCTCCTGCCACTTGGTCGGGTTGTTCCTTCCACATTCACTACTGCTTATTCACTTCGTACCCATACATTCATTCGGGGTGGCGGGGGAAACAAGCTTGCAATAACTACGGGGATATCGCTTTGTGCCTCAAGGTGGCGTGAAAATTACGCAAATTAATATGGGTTTGGGTGTGGGTGAAAAATTTAGAATTATTAGCTGTAACCTAAAAATAACACAAGAGTTTCTTTGTTTTAATCTAAAATGTCAATTTGATGGATTTTCTGGGCAAATTTTTTATTGTTTGGCAAAAATGTGTGAAAATTAGGGAAATTGTAAGGTAAAAAAAGTTTATTTTGAATAAATCTCCTGGAACTGCCAAAGAGTCCGTCCGGAATTTTATAATTAACCAAAAATGAGTTCCATAAAGTCAGGTCGTAAGGGCAAAAATAGTTATAAATTATCAGCTTTTTTGATTTAACTTTGGCAATAATTTCTGGACTCAGATCAGTATCTTTTATTTGCCAGTCGCTATTCAAAAGATAAATTTCCTTTGTATTTTCAAGAATTTTTTCTAAATTTTTTTTGTAATTTTTGGATTGAATCTGGTCAATTTCCTTCAAATTTTCGAATCCTTCAAATTTTCCAATTTCGCCAATTTCCATGTTTTTATTTTGATTTGATTTTACAATTTTTTCTTCATTTGACAAATTATAGTTGGTTTGATGACCATCTTGACTGTCTTTGGATAAAAATTTTACCAAATAATCACAGCCCACAGAGTGAGCTAGAATTATATTAGGTTTGAATTCTTCCAAAAAATGAGCCAGTTTAGTTTGGGCTATTTCAGTTTGGACATAATTTTTGTCTGTTTGGTAAATTTTGATGAGATTTAGTGGATTGAGACATTGCCAAAAACTTAGTTTATCCACTGATTTCGCCCACCAAAAAAGACTCGCTTGACGAGTTTGTATAATATCTTGAAAAGCCCCGAAATCACCATCTAAATGAGGTTTTACCAAAAAAGAGTAAGTTGCTCCACAAGTAGAACCGTGTATCAGGGCAATCATTTTGGGTTTAATTCTTAAAAATCTTGCGATAAATGAAGACAACCACCAAAGCACCGATAACAGCAACAACCAGCCCGGATAGATTAAAGGCATCTGGGCCAGTAGCAGTAGGAAGTTTTAGGTTGAGCGTGGTATTGAGAAAGCCCATTAACCAGCCACCAAAAACAGCACCGATTATACCCAAAAGCATAGTAGCAAATAGACCGCCAGTTGTTGGCATAATTAGATTAACGATAAAACCAGCAACTAGTCCAAAAAAGACCCAAATTAAGATATCTAACATATAAATATTTTTTAAAAATTGTAAAAAACTAGACTCAAAAAAGCCGAGTGTGATTATTTATTTTTTGTCAAGTTATATCAATTTTCTTAGCTAAATCAGTGATAAATTTTTGAAAATAAATCAAAATACGTAAGTTAAAAAAAGTTGAAATAGAGATAAAAACCACCTTATCAGTTTTCAAAACATACTGCGAATCATACACTTTTTAGAATTTTACCAAATTTTCACAGCAACAAAAAATCTGATTTTATAATTTATTCTTGAGAAAATAAAAATAGCTGTAATTATCAAGAAAATACCATAAAATAGTTAAAAAAGAAATTTCAAGAGATTCTTTAGATTTTATCAACAAACTCAATTTTTATTAGGAATAAATTGCGTGGATAGCCGCTTACAAATAGTCTAAATTGACAGGCTAGAGTTAAGAAAAGTTTTATCTTATCTTTAATTTAATTTTTTGGACTGATTCAGTTTATTTTGATATTAACCCCGAACCATTGAAACTTGACTTTACCTTATTAATAAGCCAAAAACAGCTAGTAAAATATTAAAAATAAAACCTAACTTTGATCTTCGTTTGGTACAAGCAAGGTTGAAATTATTCTTTAATT
>JBIIDY010000011.1:0-18390 GCA_044238065.1 Limisphaerales bacterium
CAACATTTCTTCAATAAGTTTGAATTGCTCTAGGGTTAAATCTGTTAAATAAGGCATTTAAAAATCTTAAAATTATTTCTAGTTTTTAACAAGTTTAGAGATTTAGGACAGGTTCTAAGCATGGAAGAGGCTAAAAGTTTGATTTAAACGACGCTGAAAGCTAAAAATAAAATTATTATACCCAAATCAACATGGACTTGATAGTTCCTAATTTTCTGTCATTGCGAATAAGGTATGGGTACGAAGTGAATAAGCAGTAGTGAATGTGGAAGGAACAACCAGACCAAAGGGGAACAGAGCAAAGCGAAGCAATCTTTTAAAACTCAACATTTAGCTTTACTAGATTTTACCACAAGATCACTTTATTTCACTGGTGATGATACACTGTATTATTTCATTCGTAATGACACCTGTCTTGTTTATACTAAATTCTTACCAACTTGTATAGATATCTTAGTTTTTCAAAATTACCATTATTTAGAGTTATTAACTTCTTTGAAAGTATCAAACCAAAAAATTGGCAAAACTAGTAATAAATAAGCTGCCAAGTGATTCGGTGAGGCAAAACCTGCACTAAGACGGCAAGAATTTTCTCCAAAATCAACCAGATGACAAACTTGCGGCGTAGTTTGAGAATTATTATTTTCAAAACCAAAACTAGATAAAACTGTTTCCTGTCCCCAAAGTGTACCAGCCAAAAAGACCAAAACCACCAAAAAAAAGCCGAGATAAAGCGAGGTTCGCAAGGTTTTTTCTGTATTTTTTAGCCACAGTTTATTTTTAGAAATATTTTTCTGAACTTCCAGCTGTGATTTTTCCGTAACTAAAATATTATTGCTAAGTTTGTTTTGGTTTTTAGTTTTTTCGCTTGTTTGAGTCTCATTTTTAGTGGAGTGATCGTGAGAAATTAAATGGGAATTTGGTGATTTTTCAGCTTGTCTTTGATCAGAATTTGTATCAAAATCTTTTTGATTGTATTGAATTTGCCAGCGATGCCAGTTTTGAAAAAGCGTGGAAACTATATAAGTAATTGCCCAAAAATACAACCACCATAGCTCAAAACGAAAACCTAAAAGGATTATATTGACAGTTAAACCTTGCCAAAAAGACCAAATAACAATCCAAAAAGTCATCAAAAGTAAAATCCCCAGTGGCACAAGACTGGACTTGGTCAAAAAATTTCGCTTTTTATAAAGCCAAAAAGACCAAATGAAAATTGACAAAAAGACCAAAAATTCTTTCCAAAAAAGCCAAAATTTGGCAAAGTTGTAAGCCAAAATTAACTGGGAAATAATGGTACTAATCGGTATAAAAACCAACAAAAAACTAAATAATTTGATATTAACATTTAGCCAAAAATCTCCAAAAAAATCAAGTGTGTCAAACTTTTTCATAAATTATTTCACAAAAAAATTATTACAAATTATTACAAATAATATCAAAAAAAATCAAGAAATCACAAAAAACTTTAATATAAATTCCAGCAAAGAAAGTTACCAAAAGGTTAAAAAATCTTCTAAAAAACCATATTTCAAGAAAAATTCTAAATTTTCAATTCTAAATAATCTTTTAAGAAACTTCCACCATTTCAGTATCGCCAGCAAAATTATCCAGATATTCATTCATATTTTGTAATTTTTCTTCATTTTTATCAACAAAAAATTTAATTTGAGCAGTTTTGAAAGTCAAACTGTATTCTTTGAGATAAGCTGCTAATTCTTTACAAGTTTTGCGAAGTTGGGTCAAAGTGGTGCCGAGTTTGCCACTGGTTGTGTTGATACCAATGTTGACAATTTGGTTGATTTTGTCGTATTTGACGCTTTCTACTGTCCAGACAAGATTTCTCATCTCCTCCCTGCCCAAAAGAAACATACTAACGCTCAAAATAAAGCTTCTTTGACTAAGATTGGATTTTTTAATTTTTTTCATAAAGTATGGTTTGAATTTCAAAAAAGTTTGGTTTTAACTGTTTTGAAGTGGAAAAATACTGATTAAACTTTGACAAAATTATTAACTTTGGTGGGATTTTAATCTTTTTTAAACCTTTGGAATTCTAGGCATTTTCATTTCTCTTTGGAGAGGTTGAACAACTTTAAAAAATAAGTCAAGTAAAATTATTTAGAGGGTCTTAAACTTGCCTTGAAACCTAATAATTTGACTGAAAATTACTAACCATTCTGCCAAAACCCAACTTAATCAACTATTTTTTAACAGAAATGATATAGAAAGAAATAACCATGTTGACTATTAACTAACGGTCTTTTGGGACATTTAGATATTCCAGAGAAAACTGCATCATTTCCAAAAAAGCTGGCATACTAGTAGTGTCGGCAAAGTTGGTTTCAAGGCCTGGACGAGGTTCAGAAATTTTGACCATTACCATTACTTGGGCGTTGGTAGTTGGCCCAAAACCAATGAGACTGTGATCAAACAAACCTCTTTTACTGTTACACACATAATTACAAGGTGTTTTGATAATTTTGCCGTCCGCATCCACAGTTTCAATTGGTCTTGCAACTTCGGCAGTTCCTGTTTTGGCAGCGACAGTGTAGCCTGGGATTGCTCGTGGTGCTGTTTGTAAATAACCTTCGTCCACTACAGCTTGCATATATTTGGTTACGAGTCTGGTGCTTTGTGAAGAAAGGATTGGGTAAGGTGCTGGGCGACTAATCGGACTATCAGGAGAGCTTCCATTGTCCACGATGCCATTTTCATCCACAATTTTTTCGATTAAATAAGGTTCTACTAATTTACCATCATTTGCGATCGCTGTAAAAGCCCTCATCAACTGAATTGGTGAAATTTTTATATCTTGACCAAAACCATGTAAAGCGTAACAAAACTGGCATTCCAGACCATCTTTTAGAGATTTACTGACATTTCCACCGACGCCACCGCCCGCAAAAGCTACCATTGTTGACTTATTAAATAAAAATTTTTCTTCAAAATACTCCCGCAGTTTTACATTTCCCATAGAATCAGTAATGTCAGAAATTATGGTGTTAATACTGTCACGGATAACTTCTTTCAAGGTTAATCTACCTAGATCTTTGTAGCTTCTTTTTTGAGAGTTTTTGACCACAGGACCATCAATCAAATTGCCTTTACCATCATTTTCTTTATAAATTTTTCCTTTTTCATCATAGTCAATAAAAGTTTGGTTGGGGCTGACTCCAAGTCTTTCACCTTTACTGCTGAGGTTTCCAGTTTGATACTCATTCAAAGCTGCTGCCACTGTCAAAGGTTTCATTGTAGAGCCAACTTCATAATCCATACTTGTAGCTATATTTTGCCAAGAATTAGGATCAGATTTACCATAATTATTCGGGTCAAAGGTAGGCCAGTTAGCCAGGGCTAGAATTTTGCCAGTTTGGGGATTCATTACAATAATTGACCCATTTTTTGGCCCTCGCCCGTCAGCGTTAGTGTTAGCCTTGATGGTCTTTACCAAGATATCATCAGCTTTTTGCTGTATTCCTTTATCAATTGTCAAATAAATATCTTTACCATTTTCTACTGGCAGATCCTGATTTTCTGGCAAATTTTTATTACCACCAATGACATTGCGACCGTTGACACCAGCTAAAATGCGACAATATTTCTGCTCCAAGCCGTAATAACCGTTAATATAAGCTGGGTTTGGAAATTCAGTTTTACGATCTTCATTCTCAGTTGCTACTTTAGCACAATTTGTTCCACTGGCAATTATCTCCTCTTTGGAAATGGTAGTTTTACTGGTATAGCCTAGCGTTGACGCCAAAAGACTGCCCTGTGGATACGACCGCTCCAATAACTCGTCCACTCCAAGCCAAGCCCCAACAGCAAGGGGTTGACCGTTTTGTGCTCTGAGGTTGCCACTAATTAAGGTGTTCACAACTTCAGTTTGAAATTTATCAAGTCCTTTGTGAATTATTTTGTAATTACCTAGATTTTGATTGGAATTTTTAACCGAACCTTCTATTTCCAGAAAAAGTGAATTATAAGGCAAATTAAGACTTCCAGCCAACAAGGTTGCCACCTCCTCCAAGCTAACTTTTTTGAGAATTTGAGAAAGAGCGGTCGGATCAATAAACAAATTGCCATTCAGTTGAGTATTTGTCATCATTATGTTTTTGCCTTTGACAATGTCTTGAATAAAAACCTGTCCACGCCGAGACGGAATTATGACACTTTTAATTTTGCCTCCGGTAATGGTCAAAACTTCATCGCTACTCCAAACCTGTAGCCCTGCCAAATGTCCTATAATTATGCTAAAAACAACCACAAAAGCGGTCAAAAAACTACTTTGCCTATCTAGATATTTCCCAAAAGTTTTATCCAAAAAGCCAAAAATATTTTTTAAAAATAGCCAAAGAATGCCAAAGAATGCCAAAATAATACCAAGCAAAAAATTACCAATTTTAACTAAAAATTTCTCACCACCAGAATTTACTGATTTCCCAAAATTTTGAAAACTTTTTTGATTCCTTCCATTTTGAATTCTACCCAAAGAGCTTGCCAATTTAAGATTTTCAGGATTTCTAAACCTTGAATTATTGCCTATTTTCCAACTACTTTGAGAGCTGTTTTCTTTTTTTTCATTCTCTATTTTGGCTCTTTCTATCAGGTTTTGACTAGATTTTCCGCTAAAATACTTGTGATGAGTTTTGGATTTTGGAGAGTTTTGGAAAGTGGAATTTTGAAAGTTGGTTTTGGGGTTAGATTTGGGCACAGTAGATTTTTTTGAATTTTTGTTAAATTTGACCGCATTGAAGGAATTTCTCAAAATGACGAATTTATCACCAGCCCAAAAACGGATAAGTGGTAAAGGCAAAAGCCCCAGCCAGGATTTAAATGGATTTTCTCGAAAATTCTGAGAAACTTGCGAGTGAAAATCTTTGACTGGAAATTTGGCGTTTAGTCTCTTTTTCATAAGTCTTTTTCAAAAAAATTAAAAAATTAAATTTAAAAATCTATTTAGAAAGCTTAAAATTGTTAAAAATAAAACACGAAGTCAGTTTTTATGAGTAATTCAGAAGTCAATCACAAAGACAGGGAAAATATCTTGGCAGAAATTACGAGTGAAAATACAATAAAAGAGCTATTCAAATCTCAACTTTTTGTCAACTTTTTCAACCCACATTAGCTTGTACTGAGTAATTTTGAAAAACTAAAATCTATGCTAGGTTGGTAAGAATTTGGGTATAAACAATCCAGGGTGTCATCACGAATGAAATAGACCATACAAGAGAATTAACCAGTTAAAAGCAAATTAAGGGTCATCACGAATTAACCCAGTGTCATCACGAATGAAATGAAGTGATCTTGTGGCAAGTAAAAATAAAATAACCTTGTGGGTTAAAAGATTGCTTCGCTCGCTCGCAATGACGAGAAAGCTACACTCGCAATGACGTGAAAATTACGAATTAACCGTGCAAGTTGATGTGGGTTTGGGTTATAGGTTAGTTTTTTGGAAATTTCGCACTTTTAGGAACTTTTATTTTAATTTTCAAGTTTTTTTAGCTCAGATTTTTCAATTCATTTTGGCTAGAATTTTACGAGCGATTTGGGCAAGCTTCTCTTTTTCGGTGTTTTTTTGGTCAATGTTGCTGGTAATTTCTGATTTATTTTGGTCATAAAGTTTGGTTAATTCACGGATAATGTATTCAGCTTCGTCTTTTTCGCTTTTGGCTTGGTAATATTTAATTTTGGTTTTTAATTCATTTTGGGTAAAAAGATTTTTTTGCTTTTGGTGGGGGTTATGGGTCAAAACCTGCTCTGCCAAATCCAAAATCGGCTGGGTGGAGCGATAATTTTGGTTTAAGACAATTTCGGAAGTGCCGGGAAAACTCTTTTCAAAGCCTAAAATAATTTCAATTTGGCTGCCACGAAATCCATAAATAGACTGGGCGTCGTCACCTACCACAAAAAGTGATCGGCTAGTTTCTGGGTCAAAATTGGTTTTGTTTTCTGGGTTTGGTGTTTCATTTTCTACTTGATTAGACATAGTGATATTTTTGAGTGGAAAAGACATCAAAAAACAACAATCATTTTCAAAATTTTGGCAAGCGGATTTTGGTTGTGAAAACTACAAATGAAAAAACAAGTTATTTTTAGCTTTTATTTCCAGTTTTTGTTAAATTCCCAAACCAGGATAAATTTGCCCAGTTTTAACGTCCAAAACTACATTGCTAGATTAACCTTTTAATCCAAAAAATTCTCCTGCACTTTGACCTTGAATTACTAATTCCAAAAACTTGTGATGTAAAAGTCCAGAGCTACCGACAATCAAAGCAACTTGGCCATTTGGCACATCTTTGAGCCTGTAGAAGCATTTCACCTCACCTTTTAGATGTGCGAAAATCTTTTCCAGTTGAAGTTTATTGCCAACTGCAAAATCAATGTCACTGCTTGTCAAAGTGGTCTTGCAATTACCAAAATTGTCTTGATACCAAATGCTATTGTGGCAAGTTGCTACTTGAGAAATTTCCATTTTGCTGCTTGGCAAAACTATTTTATCAAAAGTCCATTTGGCTGCTAGTGGCAAAAACTCAAGACTTCGAAACTGGGTGTGTTTGATATATTCTGCCCTTTCTGGATCAAAACTTAGCTTATCCACTACAAAGTCCATGACAGTTGGAATATCAAAAACCTCAATATTATCAGTCAAGCCAAATTTTTTGACCAAAGAGAGAGCGTAACCATCAATAGAGCTAACCACCAAGGTCTTTCCATACCAAAAATAACCAAAAGGCGTACCATTGGGCCATTTCTTGGCGTCTCCGTGTCGTGGAGCGATATTAACTAGAATCACGCCAGTGTCCCCACCTGCCACTTCCAAAATGTCAATAAGATTTCCTGCCGCCTCCAAATCAGATTTGACACCAATGAGAGTACTTGGAAAACCAAAAAGTAAATTGCCGCGAGTGAGTTGGCGACCAGTAGCATTAGTATCTTGACAGTCAGTGATAATAGTTAGAAACATAAGATTTTGGGGGAAATTATAAAAAAAGAGTTTAATGGTGTTATCTAAATTATTGTTTGAATAATAGATTTAAAAAAAAGAGTTATTAAAAAGATTGGATAAGAAATTTGCAACCAAAAATAAGCTAAAATACGGAATTTAAACTTGGGAAAGAGCCTAATAAAATAAAAATTCTCCCTGTGTGGGAGTTTGCTGGCTGTTATTTATAAAAGTTTATATACAAAGCTACTCCCTAGTTGTTAGGATACATCATAAAGAGCATAAACCAATTCCTGCAGTGCATAAATTTGTGTTTTATAAAAAAACATTACAAGAAATTTATTATTTTTTAAGTTTTGTCAAATTTTTATTTAATTTTTGCGTAGTTGTGAAAAAATTAGTTTTAAAATTCTTATTGGAAAATAGGAAAGCTGGTAATTAAATTACTAGGAAAAAGAAAAGAAAAGCTCACAAAAATTTATGGTTGTTTATAAATATCTTTAAATATCAAATTTTTTGTTAAACCGCTTTTTAGTCAATTTTAAAACTAAAACAAGCTATTCAAAATAAGTTGTTCAAAAGTTAGTTATTTCCGGCAAACTTGACTATTTTAAATTTATATTATACTACACAAGTTATATGAAAATTTTTCCTATAATAAGTGGTTTTTTGATAAGCTCTCTCGGCTTTTTCCCAATGCTGGCTAATCTCAACGGCTGGGGTATGAGTAGCACCCCGCTACCTGTGAACAAAACTGTTTCCAAATGTCAAGATAATGTCAAAGATTCCTACGGAAGATGCCCCTATACTGGCAGCTCAAATTTTCGTTATATTAGTTTAGGAGGGTCTGGAGGAAGTAGTGGCGGGAGTCGTAGCGGGTCTGGTAGCGGAGGCAAGTAGTTTTGAATTTAAATTGAAATGATTGATTTGGAATATAAATAAAATTTTGCACTTTTAGTTTTTAAATTTATGGCAATATACAAAAATACTTTATTTGTGGGAGCCAAAGGCATTTACAAAGACTTGCCATTTGAAGTTTTGGGAAGCGGAACTGTGGATTATGTTTTGAGCGGTGGTACTTATCCGGCTGTGGAGTTTTATTGTTTGGCTAATAATGGTCAAACTTGGTATTTTGCTGTAAATGACGAAGAAGTCTATTATTGCCGTGAGCTGGAAAAACTGGAAATTCAAAATTTATTATCCAGTCTAAATCCAGACCAAAATTATAATTCAATTCCGGAGTTGTTATCAAATAGTAAAAATGTCGTAATTGAAGAATTTGGCAAAGGCAAACTCAAAAAGGCTGAAGGTAGAGCCAAAAATGATGTGAGTAATTTTTCCGAATTTGAATACTACGATTTGAAAATTGGTAGCAAAAGCTACTCACTGGATATTTTCCCAGATCAAAAAGAAGGATGGTTTGAGACTATTTGGGTGTCGAGTAGTGAGCTTACAAAGATTTTTAAACAGAGTTTGAGACTGGAAAACAAAGAGGCTGATTCTATTTTTGGACTAGCTAAAATTTGGCAAAATTTGGCAGTTGCTAGCATTATTATAGCTTTGCTTGTTCTTGTCAATCTGTTTATCACCAATCAAAATACAAAAGAAATTTACAGCAGTGAAAGAGAAATTAATACCAAACCAAATACACAGATAGTTTTTGACAAATTTGTAATAACCAAAATAAAAAAAGCTTACACTCTAAAAATAGAAGCCAATTTACCTGATGATTACGGTGTTAGTTTGAATATCGGTTTTTTAGACAACAATAACCAAATTGCAAGTTCCAGTAACCAAGAATTTTTTAGAACCGGTAGTAGTAATGAACAGGTTTTTAGTAATGTTTTTTATCCCACTCAAGAGCTGGATTATTCGCCCGTTGTCAAAATCAATGATTATAGCAAAGTTGGTGAAAATACTAATCTTGATATCTACCCAAACATAAAAATAATTATCAAAATTTACGAAGGTGGTAGCGATTTTATCTTTCATAGTTTGACAGTTTTTGGTTTAGTGATTTTATCTATTGTGTTTCTTTCTCAAAAGAAGAGAGCAGAGGCAAAATTTTGGGAAACTTAATTTTATCTCATTCAATTATTAACAAATTTTAACTTATAACTTTTATAAATTACATATATGTCTAGATCTTATATTACCATTATTGGACTTATTATCGGTTTTTTACTCATTACTTTTGAACAAAGTAGATTTATAGAACCCGGCACACCTTTGTATAATTTTATTTCCGTGATTGCATACTCGGTGGTCGGTGTCTCAATTTTGTTTTTGTGTTACAAAGTTTTGGATTGGATACTCCCCGCTGATGTGGAAAAAGAGATTTTTGAAAAAAATAATATTGCGGCGGCTATTTTTAAATCTGTTTTAATTTTAGGAGTGGCGATTATCATTGCGGCGGTGATTGTCTCACCTTAAAAAATAACTATTCAAAATTCAAAATTTACAACTGAAAATCCCCGAGCCTAACGGCTCACCCCTTTTTAAAGGGGTAATAGGACATAATTTACAACAAAAATTGGAATTTTGTCTATTTGATGGTGAAAGGTATGTGTTAGTTCTTTAAAAAATAAGTCCAAAAAATTAATTTTATTTAAATTTACTATTTGATGCTCAAAAAATTTTCAAAAACTTGGCTGTTATTATTACAAATACTGATAGTTTCTGTCTGCTCTTTGATATATGAGCTGTTGATCGCAACCACAGCCACTAATATAACCAGTAATTCTATTTTAGCCTTTTCCTTGGTTATAGGACTATTTTTGGCAGGACTTGGGACAGGAGCCTTTATTTCACAATGGATAAAAGATAAAAATTTAGTAGATGTATTTATTTGGAACGAAACAGTGCTTGCTATAATTGGAGGTTTTTCAGTAATTACTTTGTATTTTGCTTGGATTTTTACACCCTATTTTTATTTGATACAGACTTTAATTACATTTTTGATAGGTTTATTATCAGGTCTGGAAATACCGATATTGACTAGGATTTTGAATAACCAAGAAGATGGCAATTTTAAGTCTATTATTGCCAAAGTTTTGTCTTTTGATTATCTTGGCGGACTGGTGGCTTCCCTACTTTTTCCTTTGGTTTTATTACAATATTTCGGCTTGGTTAAATTAAGTTTTTTGGTCGGAATTCTGAATTGTTTAATGGCACTGCTGGCAATTTACATTTTTTGGAATCAAATCTCAAAGAAAATTGTTCACTTAACTTTTAGTTTTTTGGTCTTTTTTATATTGTTAATCAGTTCCTTTTTTAGCCTGCAGATTTATAATTTTGTAGAAAGTTATTTATATCGAGATCCGATTATTTATTCCACCCAAAGTAAATATCAGCGGATAGTTGTTACCAAAAAAAATAAAGATATGAGGCTGTATTTAAACGGAGGTATTCAGTTTAGTTCTTTGGATGAATATCGCTACCATGAAAGTTTGGTTATGCCTGCACTTTTGCAGTTGATCAGTCAAAAAAGTGAAACAAAATTGAATATAGCAATTTTTGGAGGCGGCGACGGACTGGCTGTTCGGGAAGTTTTGAAGTTTGAAAATTTTATCGCCAAAATTCACTTGGTGGATATAGATAAGCAAATTACAGATTTGGCAAAAGACACAAATATATTTAAAGATTTAAACCAAAACAGTCTGTCAAACCAGAAAGTAACGGTTTTAAATGAAGATGCTTGGGGCTGGATTCAAAAACAAAAATCTGAAAGTTTGGATTTGATTATTTGTGATTTTCCTGATCCGGACGAAACTGCCATTAGCAAACTTTATTCCAAAGAATTTTATAATTTTAGCAACAAATCTCTAAGCAAAAACGGACTTTTGGTAACACAAAGCTCCTCGCCGTATTCTACACCGAAAGTCTTTTGGTCAATAAACAAAACTCTACAGTCAGTCTTTCCAGAAGTCAAACCTTACACTACTTATATTCCAAGTTTTGGACTTTGGGGCTTTAATCTAGTTACAAAAAATTCCAATTATAAACTAGAAAAAATTATAACAAAACCAGAAAATTTAGAAATTCTAGCCAAAAATCAATTTATAAAACCAGAAAATTTAGAGAAATTATTTGTAATGGATACGGATATATTAAACCCAAAACTAAAAAACGGTGAAGAGATTAACTTACAAGAATTAAAGATTAATACTTTAGACAACTTGATTTTGACAAATTATTATTATGAAAGTGGTCAGGAAATATAAAGCTCTTACGCTCAAACAGACTCCCAAACCTAATAAATGTAAAACTTTATAAATTGAAACAAATTTGAAATAAGTTCTGATTTAGAAAGAGATTTTTTGGTTTTATTGTGTGAAAATTGTATTGAACAAGTAAAATACAGGATACTTAAAAAAGTATTTTCACCAATTTTGCTATTTTAATTAGCGATTTTGAATTCCACCACATCGCCGTCTTTCATCACATATTCTTTGCCTTCTGAACGTAATTTGCCTTTTTCAATTGCCACTTTTCGCCCACCACAAGCTACAAAATCCTCGTAGCTAACTACCTCTGCCTTGACGAATTTCTTGGTAAAATCAGTGTGAATAACCCCAGCACAAGTCGGTGCAGTTGAACCCTTTTTGAAAGTCCACGCCCGAGTTTCCATCTCTCCTGTGGTCAAAAAAGTCGCCAAATTAAGTTTTTGATAGCAAACTTGGATCATTTTACTAAGCCCAGTAGATTCAGGTAAACCAAATTCCAGTCTTTCTTCATTGCTCATTTCCAAAGCTTCTTTTTCTAATAAAATGTCTAACTCAAAATCTGATAAGTGAGCTAAATTTTGCCCGTCAGTGATGATATTTGCCAGTCTCAAAATTGGTTTATCGGTTAATAAATTTAGACTTTTTCGCCATTTGACAACCTCTGTATCTATTTTTGCTAAAGTTGACTTTTGTTTTTTGAGCAGTTGAGTTTGCTCCTTGATAAGACTAAGGATTTGAGGTTTGGTAGTTTCAGGGTTATTTTGAGATAATATTTCTTCAATTTTTTCCCAAAGTTCCAGCTCTTTTAGCAGTCTAATTTGGGGTTTGGAAAAGTTTAATTCTTGGAGTTTGGTGATTACAATTGACATAAAAATAGTTTTTGAGGCTGTGAAATTGGTGGAAAATTGAGAGTGTAAAATAAAAACCAAACTTTGAATTTAAAAACTAAACTTCAAGCTTAACCTAATTTTCCATTTTGAATTAGAAAAAGCCTGTTTTGAGTTGTGTTATCACGAATTGGTTGTCATCACGAACGAAGTGAAGTGATCTTTTGAAAAATAGAGTTGAAATTAAACTTCAAGCTTCAAAAGGATTGCTTCGTTCCTCGCAATGACAAAACCAACCTGTTTTGAGAAATGGATTTAATAGTAGAAAATATCAGCTTTTTTGTCAAGTTGGATGAAATTTTTATGTTTTTTAAGATTTTTTTTAGAACTTTTTCTTAATTTTTTTCACGAGTTTAGGCCAAAAAGCACCTCATCAAAAATAAACTTTTCCCAATCAATTCCAACTCAAAATTGACAAATAAATAAAACCAAACCAAAAAGTGAAATTGGAAAGGAAATTGAAAAAAAGATTATCCAGTTTTTAGCCTTTGGTGACCAAAATTACAATTCCGGCGATAAATAAAACTACAATCAAACTGACCACAATGATTCTCAAAACACTATTTTCGGGTTGATCACTAGCCTCAACGCTTGATGAATTGGCAGTTTTAGTTGGTGGCTGGTAG
The DNA here is from genome assembly GCA_044238065.1 of Limisphaerales bacterium. Lineage (GTDB taxonomy): Bacteria > Patescibacteriota > JACMRA01 > JACMRA01 > JACMRA01 > JBIIDY01. The sequence goes on from JBIIDY010000011.1 coordinate 12,683, forward strand.
ATAATGCTAACACTATCAGCAACTTCTGGGCTAAGTTTGGTAAAATCTTTATTGACGAGCTGAACCCTGACTTCTCTTTTGCCTTCTTTATCATCTTTATAGCCAATCTCGTTAAGAGTAAAGCCTTCAGCTTTGGGCCAAATCGTCTTGATCGGTTGATTGTTGACAAAAATTTGCAGGTAGCCTTTGCCTTCTTCGTTAGTGCCAGTTTGTCTCTCTTTTAAAACTTCAAAGTTTTCTACTTTAACCAAAAAAGTGATATTGCCGTCAGCAGCCAAGTCATTTCGGTCTTTTCTTGGCTCGATAATACTAATTTTTGGTTGCTCTATGGAGATACTACCACCAAAATTGGTAATGACTTTGCGTTGAGTTTGAATATCAATATTTTCTCCATTTGGCTTGGCTAAAACAAAAATCAATAAAGTGTCGCGACCATCTGGAATTTTGATTAATTTTTCTTGATTGAGGGTTTCGGTGGTAAATTCGGCAAGATGACTGGTTGGGCCTATTTCTTTACTGGATTTGACGGTTCCCAAAAGATTCTCCTCTTTGACACTGTTATAATAGACTTTGAGTTGGCCGACACTAGGATTATTAGCCGAACTTTCTGACAAATTAAAATTATCCAGTTGGACACTGAATGAACGAGCGGAATTAGCCCTAAAGACGGCACTTTCTGCTGGCTCTATGATGTTAATTTTCGGTTTGTCACTGGTGGGGTTATATTTAAAATTAAAAGCAACTTTGGTATTAGCCCCTTGTGGTTTGTTGGTGTGATCAATATAGACAAAAAGGAGTTTATTGTCGCCTGCAGTAAGCCTTGAAGCAAAAAGGTTGATTGGAAGTGGGCTTTCACCGTGTTTGACGAGCAGATTTTCCTCCTTAGAGTCATCTCCCAAATAAATTTTGAGAAAACCACCAGCTAAAATTGGTACTTTTTCATTCTTAGTGTCCAAAATAGCCTCTTTCCAGGCATAGCGAATATTGTCCAAGTCATTCAGAGTTCCCCCGTCAAAAATCCAATTGTTGGTGCCACTTGCCCGTGTATCCATCGTTTTACCATCCTTGGTAACCCTTGTAATTTGTAAGTCAATGCTGTTTTGAGAAGTTTGGGAAAAAGTTTCAATTTTGAGAAAAAAGATATTACCTAAAAGTGAAAAAAGACTGATAGTGACGATTATTTGGTGAAATGTTTTAAAAAAATTACTCTTTAATTTTGATTTTGGATGAGTTATTTTTGACATAGTGTTTTTAAATTTTTAGAACCATTGGTTTTTTAGATTTTAAGGAAAATTTTGTTTTTAAACGCTTTATTATATTTCCGAGTTTTTACTAAAAATTAAATTACAAGAACTTGCAAAACTACAAACGATTTCTATTTAGAATGAAGCTAAAAATCAAATAGAGGTTAATTAAAATTACTAAAAATGATCGTAAAAAAAATATAAAAATTTGTCAACTTGACAAAAAAGCTGATACTCTCCACTATTAAATCCATCTCTCAAAACATGTGGTAATACAAAGTTTTATACTCGACTTTACAAATTATGTTAAAATTGTTAGGTTATTAATACATGCTTTTAATCATCCTATTCCTTGACTAAAGCAAGGTTTTAGCACATTATACATATATAATCGTTATGTTTGACCAATCTAATTTACAAAATAGAATAAAAGAAATTCAAAATAATGAACGTCTTGAAATGACTGCAAACACAAAACTGAAAGAAATTCAGTTATTTCTTGATAAAAATCCAGAATTGAGTGAATTTACTTCATTTGCTGAAATAGCTGGGTGTATTATTGCCTTTGTAATGGGTATGCCTAATCCAGTTTATATTAACAAGCTAAATGAAATACAAAATGCGTCACCAGAGATTTACACAGATTTTAAAACAATTTTAGATGAGGCTTTGAAAGCTTGGATAGAATGGAGTAATGCAACAAAAGAAAATACTTAACCCTCACGGGAAAGATAAACTTTATTAAATCCATCTCTCAAAACAGGGGTTTTCTAATTCAAAATTATGAAAAAAGATAATATTATTTTTTTGGATAAATCTTTTAAATTAGCTGTTAGAATTGTTAAACTTTATAAATTTCTTTGTAGTGAGAAAAAAGAGTTTGTACTTTCCAAACAATTACTTCGTTCTGGAACAAGTATTGGAGCTAATGTTAGAGAAGCTGTTACTGGAATTTCCAAAGCTGATTTTAGAAGCAAAATTTCTATTGCTCACAAAGAAGCTAGCGAAACTGAATATTGGCTGGAACTTCTGAAAGAAACAGATTTTTTGACAAAAGGAGAATTTCAATCAATTTTTGATGAAGTGGTTGAGGTTAATAAAATTCTAGCTAAAATACTAACTTCTTCTGATCCAAAAAAATAATTTTACATTCTCAATTCTCAATTTTACATTGATTCAGGTCTCTCAAAATAGGTGTGATTTTGCTTGACAAAAAAATGAGAAAGTTTTAAGTTTTTAGTATCAACTTGCTTACAAATTCAAAGCAAAAAGAAATTTTTATGACTAAAATTCAACCCATTGTAACCAAAAAAACCCTTGCCAGCGGTAAAGTGGTTACGGTTGTAATTGTGCCAAGTAGAAAATACCGACCCTTACCAAACAATATTGAAAAATATGCCAAACCTCGCCTTGCCCTTGTCCGATCCGCTACACCCATCGCTCACATTGCTCATCCAAAATGGAAAAAATCCTGAATTGCAAAGACAAATTCCTGTCCTAATTGACACTGGTTTTGACGATTATCTCAGTATTCCGATTTATTTAGCTATGGAGCTTGATTTGGAAATTTTGGGTGAAGATGAGGTAGAGCTGGCTAACGGCGAACAATATTCTGTCAACATGTCTAGGGCAGTAGTTGATTTTTTGGACTTGGGGTGTCAGGTTAGTTTAGATGTGATTTTGGGCGAAGATCAAGAAGCCCTGCTTGGCACCAAAACACTGGAACTTTTAGCGAACAGGTTTGGAATTGATTTTGATAAATCGGAGTTATTTTTTGAAGAATTGAGATTTTAGCTTCCTTGACAATTAGTAGTAAAATCCCTTTGCTTTATTTGCCATTTTATTTTACTTTGTTGGCAATTGGTGGATTTCAAATGTTATATACAAAGTTTGACCAAGAAAATTACTTAAAGCCGTAGTTGTATCGGTTTGTTCATTTAATTAACAATCAAAGTTTGGTGTTTTTTGTCGTTGCGAGTGGCACTTGTCATTGCGAGGCACGAAGCAATCCTTTGAAACTCAGAGTTTAATTTTAACTCTCTTTTCCAAAAGATCACTTCACTTCGTTCGTGATGACACAGTTTACTAAATTTTATTATAAAAATTCACTTTGTTCGTTATGACGTTCCACGTCTCTCAGCGTAAAAAAATGAGAAAATATTGAGTTAAAAACAACTTGTTAATTTGGTTTGTTGACTAAAATAATTTTTTGTTGACTAAAATTAAAAAAAGTAAAAAGCTGATGTAAATCGGTAACTTCTTTTGACAAAATTCTTGATCAAATAAGGCAAAAATCATTTTCTTTAAAATACAAACCAGTCCTGTGACAAAAAAATCTAATCTAAATTTGCAAAAAAACGGCGAAAAAACTCTAAAAAAAGATTTGGACAGCCAGGTTTTGCTTCAAATTTCCCAACAAGACAGCATCGCAATCATCACCTCCGCTCCAAAAACTCCAAAGTCGGCTATATTTTGGAAGAGGTTTTTGGCTAAAATGGTGGATTTTGTTATATGTGGCATTCCAATTTTTATCTTTTTAATAAGTCAAATAGTTATTTTTAGTCAGCAATTCACTATAGAAAAAGTCCAACAAATCAACCAAATTTGTATCACTCAGGAAGATTGGCTAAATTTAGCTGTTTGTGGAAATTTTATGGCAGATATAGAGTTGATTTTCCTACGAACGACCATTTTTGCTTTCACAACTCTTGCTTTTTATTTTATATTAATGCCTCAAAGTTTTGGTAAAAAGCTTCTTAAAATTAAGCTAATTTCGCAAGATAATCAGCAAATTTCCGTTATACAAAGATTTGCCCGCGAGGTTTTGAATTTGTCAATTGTTGTTTTTATTGTGATGGGAATGCTTGGCTTTCAAGTTTGGGGAATCGCTAACTTTATCTTTGTGACAATGTTTTTTGCCAATGGCAGAATTTTGTTCAGTGATTTTGGTTTTCACGATCAAATAGCCAAGACTAAAGTGATTGAAAAAGATTCTGAAACATTAAAATAACTGTTGATTAGAAAATTGAAAATTCATTGAAATATAGACAAAACTAGCATTTTAACTTTACCCAAACTATGCCCAAGCTTTCCAAAAATACAATCATTGTCATCACCTTATCAATTATTTCTCTAATTCTTGGTGGGACTTTCTTTGCCATTTCTCAAAATAAATCTGGACAAAACTTGGTTTCAAATTCAACCCAAAGTTCGTCTAATTCACTGACAAACTCCGCAAACCCAAATTCCCCTCGTGAGGGGTGGACGCAAAGCGGACGGGGTGTTTCTTCTCAAACCCCAGATTCCACCATTTCAAGCCAAGAAACTACTTCAAACTCAAGTTCCAGCCTGCCAAATTCAGCAAATTCTCAAGACACTGAAAATACTCCTGTAAAATACTATTTCAAAGGCAAGATTGGTGATTTACCGATTAGAATGGTGCTTTATAATTTTTATGACGAAAAAGAAAATGGGTTTTATTTTTTATGAAAATCAAGGTAAATTGATAAATTTAAAAGTTATAAAAACAGATTTTAATTCGTCTTTTGAAGAAAGTTTTGAGGGGAAGAAAACTGGCGAATTTGGTTTTAACACTGGTGCGGGTGCAGATTTAAAGAGAGGCTTTTCAGGTACTTGGTCAAATCCTGACAAAACCAAAACTTTGCCTTTTAGTTTGGGAAAAACTGAGGAGTTTAATTTGGAGGATTATTTGGTGAAGGATAGCTCTTTGGCTTTGGAGCTAAAAGGTTGGTGTGAGGCTTATAGTGAAAAAAAATGCTATTTAGTAGATAAAAAGACTCAAAAAGTGTTAATTGAAGATTTTGCTAAAATAGATCAATTTTCCAATTGCGGAGGTGGTTCTGGTTTTGATCGCTGTAGCTGGATGGTCAGTTTGGGTAAAAAAGATAACGAAGGTCAATATATTTTATTTAAATTTCCAAGTGCTGGTTTTTATGCTCTAAATTTTCCAGGTCTAGGAACTTTGGGTGAAAGATTCACAATTAGCAAATATAACTTTAAATCACAAAAATTGGAAAAAGTTGAAACAGAGCATTACGAATATATTTATATGATTTCTTGGGTTTGTCTTAAAGAAATAAGTGAAAGCTGTGATCTGGACTGTGCTGATGCGACCAAAGAAATTGCCTATCAAATGAAATGTTTTGATTTTATCAATAATAGTGAATTTCAAGAAAAAAAAATCACTCAAGACCAAATTAAAACTATTAAAGAAATAAATTTTAGTTATTTAAAAGCTAGAGAAAAGTATGCAATTTAAATTAATCCTACATTCCAACAGTAAATTCCAGTTTGAAACCTCTTTGGCACAAAATATCTAAGAACCTGTCCTAAATCTCTAAACTTGTTAAAAACTAGAAATAATTTTAAGATTTTTAAATGCCTTATTTAACAGATTTAACCCTAGAGCAATTCAAACTTATTGAAGAAATGTTGCCCAAAAAG
>JBIIDY010000108.1:0-5255 GCA_044238065.1 Limisphaerales bacterium
ATTTGAATTGGTTGTTTTTTTCTTGCATCGCACTCCTTTTTTGGTAGTTCCTGTGCATTGTGTTGCAGCAGCTGTTGACTTTATTGTTGTTTTACCATCGCAACAATTTGTGCCTACTGTTCTGCTATGAATTTTACATACGCAACTATTCGACTTGCTTCGATTACAGCTCATACATAGCAATTGAATATTTGAAGCCTCACTACTACCGCCACAAGAAAATGGCGTTATATGGTCATATTCTAAGCTATTAGAACTACCACAGCACTGGCACACCCCTCCATCTCTCGTGTAAACTATTTTTTTGGTAGTAGCCGAAATATACCTGCTTTGTGAAAAGCCGCAAATACTAAGCGTAAGCAACAGAAGTAATAAATAGAGTTTTTTCATTTCAAAATTTTTATCTGTAGTTCGTTTTGCTTTCATTCTATGCTATTTGCCTCGTAGAAAGTTCTGCCAAGGCTGTAAAAATGAGTTCGGCTTCACTCATATGGTCTCTAAGGTTTTGAGATTTCAACCCTTTTAAATCTTTATGTTTTTTCACGGTTAATCCTGTCCATTCCTGGTGAATAATATTGGTTAATGCCGCAAACTCATCTCCTTTTTTTACGCCACTTTCCTGCCAATAGTCGGTTAGCTTGTTTCGGGTCTCTTGCCCTGTCATTCGCTGTTGAATCCATTTTTCGCTTCTGCCCAATTTTTGCCAGTTTTCTCTGGCTCTGTCTATACTTTGGCCGGGGTCGTTTATTTCTTGCAATCTTTCGTAGCCAACTTTTGCAAGCCATTGCTTAAAGGGTTCTGCCTTGGGTGATGGAATGGATTGGATAAGCCGAAAAATATCTTCTACATTGCCTACATCTGTGAGTCGCAGTTTGCCATCCTCAGCTTCCATTTTCAACCGGTTACAACTTGTAACCGTTTCATTCCCTTCTCTTAATAGCCTGCTTTTCAGCACCTTCCAATAATTTCGGGCCCTATCTACTGTTGGCTTCTCAGTTAAAATGCCCACAATATCTACAATGCTGAAATACCACATTTCCTTATCGGCATCGTATTGACTGCGAACCTTCCTGTTTTCAAATAATTTTATGCTGCTCATAGATTTTATGATTTATGCGGTTTCAATTATTTTTATTTACTCACTTGTTTTATTTTTTTTTAGCGGTGTTCGTGAATCGCCTTTTGTAAATCTGTTATTTACTGGAACCTTCTACTATAGCGATTTCTTCTTCCGTCAGTTTGTAAAGATTATAAACTAATTGGTCTATTTGGTTTTCTAAGTCTGTTGTATCTGCTGATTGGTCTTGAGCTTTTTTAATCAATATTTGGTCAACAAGAGTTTCCATTTTTTCTTGAATAGCATTGTCCACCAATTTAATTCGTAACTGGTCTATGTGCATTGCTTTCACTTCTGCAAGAGCTTCTCCTTTTTACAGGAATTTATTGTTCATATACTAAAAAGGCAAAAGGTCAGGACTGTAATTGTCTTTAATTTGTTTCTCATCTCATTTGAATTTTATTGTTTGTTCATGATACTGTTTCACATGATTTTTTAAATCTATAAAAATTTAAGTTCCAAGACTGATAGATCTTTTTTTATTTGTTTTTCTGTCTAAATGTTCATTTATATTTGTCGGTTTATGTTAGCACTGTTGGTCGTCTAAGGTTGCACATAACGGCAGACTGTGAAAATACGCTCCACAATTTAAATGCTCAAAAGGAGGTTGCCATCAAGCAACAGAAGCATATATGAGCAACAAAAAAACGCCCTTGCGATACATTGTAAGTTATTTCACATCCTGACGGTTTGCGGCTTGGCGTAGTGGCGGATTTTCAGCACAAAGCTTCAATCGAAGCACTTCACTTTGTTTTAGCACTAAACTGTCTTAGAAGCACTTAAACCGCCATTTTGCAAAACCGCTGTTAGCCGATCGCCCTTCTTTTTTGTCAAGTTTAGTTCTGTTTTATATTCTTCTTTTGGTTCTTTTACTAAAAATAATTCAAGTTCTTTTTTGTCGTTGAAACCACCAATTTTTTGTCTGTAAGTTACAGCAGTTTTCGGGTTTTCAATTTCAAGTTTTCGGTTTTTACTTATTGTCAAAAATTCTTCTTCCTGGTCAATTCCTAAAAACCCTCTGTTCGCTAAATTCGCTGCAATTCCTGTTGTTGAACTACCTGTAAATGGGTCTAAAATCCAAGCGTTTGGTTTTGTTGAAGCCAAAATAAGCCTTGTCAAAACTGAAAGAGGTTTTTGTGTCGGGTGCTTACCACAAGACTTTTCCCAAGGTGCAATTGCTGGCAGTTTCCAAACGTCTTTCATTTGTTTGTCGCCATTGAGTTTTTTCATTAATTCGTAGTTGAAATAATGAGGAACTTTTTCACTTTTTCTTGCCCAAATAATTTGTTCAGTCGAGTATGTAAAATATCTGCAAGAAAAGTTTGGTGGTGGATTAGTCTTTTCCCAAGTCACAACATTAAGGATTTTGAAGCCTAATTCGTTTAGAATTTGTCCAACGGAAAAAATGTTGTGCATAGTTCCACTTATCCAAATCGTTGCATCATCTTTCATTTTGTCTCGAACTAATGAAAGCCATTTGCGATTGAAGTCATTTATAAATTCAAATCCTTCGGATTTGTCCCACTTTCCTTTGTTTACGCTTATAATTTGTCCGTTTTGAATTGAAAGTCCGTTATTCGATAAAAAATAGGGCGGATCAGCGAAAACCATATCAAACTTATGTTCAAACTGAGGCAATAACTCCATTGTATCTCCTTTGAGAAGATAGAAGTTTTTGTCAGAAGATTTGAAGTAGGGATTAAGCATCTAACATTCGAAATTTAGATTGAAACTCATCAAGAGAATTTACAATTAACTTGTCATTAAAACCTTCATTAATATCGATCCAACGAATTAAGGCATCATTAGCCTTGCAATCAATTGTAGGATCTAGTTCAACTATTAATCCATTGTATTCCCAAACAGGTAAATGATTTAATTGCTGAAAATATTCTATAAGAGGCTTAATTGTGTCTGGCTTGTGGTTTGAATTTTTTAGTTCTATTTTCATAAGACTGTAGATTAAATTACATTTGCGAATATAATAAACAACCACAAAAAAACACACAATAAGTGTTTTTTTATGAATGTAGATATTTTAAAACATTTTGGTAGTAGGTTAAAGGTGTTGAGGCAAGAAAAAGGTCTAACACAAGAGGAGTTTGCAAAAAATTGTGGTTTACACAAGAACTATATTGGAATGGTAGAAAGAGGAGAAAGAAATCCTTCGCTATTGAACTTGGAAGTTATTGCAAAAGGATTAGAAATGTCGCTTTCTGACTTGTTGAAATTTTGAGTTGTTCGGAATTTCCGAACAACTTAATTTCAGAAAAGTATTTTATAAAAATTTAGACCTTTGTTAAATCTATTTTTGGTATAATATATTCATTGGTATAAGCTTTTTTGTAATAAAAAGCCCTTCTTCGTGCTCTTAATACTCCTCCCTTTCCATCTGGGGCATCTGTCTTATCTTGATTATTTGCTCCCTTAGTCTTTGGTTCTAAAAATTCTCCCATTCTGCAAGATAACTTATCAGACAATCCATTTATTATGAAACTTTGTATCAATTCCCAATCTTTTTTGAATACCAAAATTTTGTCATCACTCGGATGGTCTACGAAATAGTCAATTATCCTGTAGTCATTTTGATGCAATTTAGAGCTATTCTCTTTTGCTAAATAAACCACCCAAAAAGTTAGATTGATTTTTCTTCGAATCTTAGCTGTTTCCCATTTTTCATTTGCTACTTCAAAATAATTTATCATTTGTATTTGAGTTGGTTCTTTTGCCTTAATAACTCCATTTCTATTTTTTTGAATTGGTAATATCTTAACCTCACAACCAATTTCAGGAATATCAGCATCTGAATTATTATTGTTTTTAATACCAAGTAAATTTTCAACAATTAAACCTGATGCTCCTTTTTTCATATTTTCTCTCTCAATATTCAATTCTAACTTTAATTCTCCAATTGTTTTTCCTTTTGCATTTTTAATTATTTCAAACAAAGGAGATAAAAATTCAATAGTTTTACTACTTAACATATGTTTCTAATTCGTGTTGGTTCGTAATTAATAACTCTTTTAATGCACCCCTTTTTTCTGGATTGGCATTGATACTTCGCCTCGCATCTACTCTTTGAATGGTAAAGTCAGAATATAAGTCATCAAAGAAGTTATCATTTTCATCTTTACCTTTAACGTCAGAATTGCTCAAAATCCAAGTATGGTTTAGTGTATCAAGTTTATGGCAAAAATCTCTCAGGCGGATTTGCTCAGCATCGTTGAATTCGTCTTTTGCATAAGAGTTGAAACTTGAGGTTTCACTCAATGGTTTGTATGGAGGGTCGAAATAAAATAAAGTTTGTTTGTCTGCACAGTTAAGCGTTCCTTCATAGTCGCCACAAAGAATTTCCACTTTTTGCAATGCTTGGCTAACTGCCAAAATATTTTCTTTGTCGCAGATTGTCGGTCTTTTGTAGCTGCCCATTGGAACATTATATTCATTCTTTCGATTCACTCGGTAAAGTCCGTTGAAACAAGTCCGATTAAGAAAAATAAACAAAGCGGCTTGTCCGCTTTGTTCTTCTTTTCTTTTGTTGTATAGTTCTCTTTTAGAGTAGTAATATTCTTTTTTCAGTTCGTCTTGTGCTTCAAGTCCGTGAAATTCGTTTTGTAAGATTTGAAGTATTGAAATCAGTTCTTTTGGTTTTGAAGCTATTGTCTTGTATGTGTTTATTAAGTCTTCGTTAATGTCGTTAATAACTGCTTTTTGTAAGTTTGGAAAGTTGTTTAACATCCAAAACAAAACTGCACCACTTCCAACAAATGGTTCAATGTATGTGAATTTGTCATTAGAAATGTTCTTTGGCAAAGCCTTTTCAATGCCGTTAATGAGCTGTGTTTTACCACCAGCCCACTTTAAAAATGGTTTTGCTATTCTGTCTGTCATTAGTCCTTTATATTAAATTTTTGAGTCAATCAAATTTACAATTTTCATTTTTCCTATTCTTCGTTTCGGTCAGTTAATTGACAGCCGATTTTGTTTGCACGATTGTTTTAGGGTGACCGGTAACTCAAACATTGTCGCAGTCATACTAAGCCAATTCACACCAAATTGCAGAATTGGTTAAATAGGCTCGCTTGTTTTACTCTATAATGTCGCCTTCTCTTTTTAATTTTTTAAAAAAAACGTATTC
>JBIIDY010000107.1:0-5255 GCA_044238065.1 Limisphaerales bacterium
TTGAAGCAAAGGCTGAGAAGTTTTTACGATTATTCTGTTGATTTTATAGAGAATTTATGTATCCAAATTAACTGTATGAGTGTAAAGGTTTAATAGGGATTGGCTATACCTGTTTCATTCGTGATAACCTTGACCTCGTTCTTTTTATTTTTCAAGATTTAAGCTGCTTATATTTACAAAATTTTTTCAAAATTACCAAGCACAGGTCAATGCTGGTTTGGGTATAGTTTGAAGTGAATAGTCAAAAAAACTCTCGGAAAAAGAATTACTTGTCAAAACTAAAAAATTGATTTATAATACAAAAGACAAAATAGATTTAAATTACTGGCTTTTTTTGCTTTACTGAATTGGTGTGTTTTTCCACTTCTTTTTGCTTTGATTTAGTTTTTATAAAAAATGGATTATGGTTCTGCTTGGATTTTAATTTAAGCTTAAAAAATTATCATAGTTAGATTATTATAGTTTAGCTGAAAATAATTCCTTACCAAAAAGTTCAAAAAAATTGGAAATAAAACTAAAAAAATCTCCAAAATCAAGCAAACAAAATTCAAAAATTTCTGCCAAAAAATATCAATAAAATCTACCAAAATTACTTTTTTACTTGTTTTTTCAATTAATTTTTCCCTGTGTTTTCTGATAAAGTGTTAATTGGTCTTGATATTGGGACAGACGCCATCAAAATGGTGGAGACTAAAAATGTCAAAGGTCAAAACGAGCTAATCACCTACGGAATTGCCCATCATAATTTGAATCTGGACGGTTACTGGGACGCAACCAAATTGAGACAGCTGAGTGTGATTATTGAAGATTTGATGAAAACTGGTCGGTTCGGTGGGGTCAAGACGGTGATGAGTGTAATGAGCAAAGATGTCTATGTAACTACGATGGATTTTGAGGCAACTTGGGATAAAAGGCGAATTCAGGACGAAATTGAAAAACAGGCTAAATATTTTTTGCCTTATCCACCAGACGAAATGAGACTGTCTTGGAACCTGATCCAAAACGACCCGCGAATTGTTGACTACACTGGTAAGCAACGAGTGATTATCAACGCCTTGCCAGATTTTGTGATTGAAAACTCCAAAAATATCTTGGAACATGTCAATCTTGACGGCACCGCCCTTGAAAATCAAACTATTTCCCAGATTCGCTCCAGCCTCACACCTGATGTTGGCAACACCGTTTTGGTTGATATTGGTGCAATGCAAACGACTTTTTCTATTATTGTGGATGGGACACTTCGCTCTAGTTCGCATATTCCCAGTGGCGGTTTGCAGGTTACTCAAGATATTGCCAAAAGTCTGGGGGTAGAAAATCCCATCGCCGAGTATTTTAAGCACGATCTTGGCTTGATAAATTTATTTCAATTGCCCACACCTGTTTTGGAAAATTTGACCATTTTACGATCTGAATTGATGACTTTTATTGAGCTAAACAGGCGAATTAGTCAAGAGCCACAAAAAGTAGTTTTTACTGGTGGCGGTGTCTTTTTGGCAGGTTTTTTGGAATTTTTCAAGAGTTTGCCCGTCCCGGTTTATATCGCTAATTGCCTACGAACTTTGAGCGTCAGACCAGAATATCAACCCTACATTAGCCCGATCGCCAACCAGCTTTCCACCGCTATTGGACTGGCTTTGCGGAGCGATGTTTAGTTTGGGATGACTATTTTTGATAAACCGAAGCATGGTGGATTTATCAAGGAATTGGGTGGGTAAATGGGGGTAAACTTGACAGTTTTTGGGAAAATGTGGTAAGAGGGTTTATAATTAGTTAGTCTCTAGTGTAATAACCTCTATCTTTAAGGTTTTACCAATTAGATAAGTTAAATTATCTATAATATAATCTGTGTTGGTAGAATTGTTTAAATAGCAGATTGTAATATGAGGTTTAAATGGAAGAGATCCCTCAATAACCCTGAACTTGGATAATTCAGAAATTATACCCTTTAATTTTGCTGATATTTCAGGTACGATGTAAAGAACTTTATATTCATTTTGATAACCTTTAGAAATTTTGATGGAAGTAATTTTTATTTCTTCATGGTAACCTATCGTACTTTTTTGCAATAATTCCAATTCTTCCAGTTCTTCAATAATTAATCCATATTGCAATGTAATATGAGCATTGCTACACACGATACCCTGTATCCAACTAGCATATTTAGAGTAGTACAAGTCACCTTGTTCAACTACTTGAGTCACGGCAGTCAACAATCTTGTTTTAGAGTAATTACTTAGTGTAGCTTCACAACTAAATACTTTTGATTTTTCTTCAATATTATTTTGCATAATTAGTAGACTCGTCAACCAAAATAAAATATGTAGTTGAATTTTGGGATTATCAATTCTATTAAATACCTTAAATTCCATAACTTATAATTACTAAACTATTTTTTCTGTTTTGTCTAGTAAACTTTTGGAAATATGATTAAAAAAATATTTTTTAGCAAGTAATAAAACAGCATCCTTCGTTATATTTGTAGTGCTAGATTGAAAACTGATTGCATAATTACGAAGTTCTTCACCATCAAAGGGTTCAGTCGTTGAAATTTTATTTACATCTTCCTTATTCATTTCTGCAAGGCTTGATATAAATTCTTTGTCATGATCTAGTAATGATCTAAGAAAATTATCTACTGCTGTAAAAGCTTCTAATAAAACTGTCTGTACTTGTCTAGAAAAATTATTTTGGACAAAACCATTTTCATCTAAGTATATTTTATAAAAATTAAGCGCAGCATTACCACCAAGTGAAACAGAATCAGATTCTTCAAACACCTCCAGACATCCTAACATTGCCTTTTCTAAAAAAACTTTTTTTTCTTTTTCATTTGACGCATTTTTATAACTTAAATAATTTTGCCAAGATGAAAGAAATTCCAAGCTTTCAGATGGACTGACTATAGCTACCCTAGTATGTCCAATAAGTGTTTGGGTATTGACTTGTGAATGTTGCAAGTCTATAACAAAAGTATTTTGTCCAGTATATGTAAATAGATGGCTAGTTTCTGGAATGGGGTTATAATTACGTTTCTTGCTTAGCCCTGAATTTACAGTACCGCCTGTGTTAATATCAAGTACAAAAGCATTGTTTGAGCCATCACTTCTAAACAAGGCAAGGCAAATGTGGTGAAAACCATTGTTTGCGATACCTGTCAAACCTTCCATACCTATCCTTGAAAGCAAACTTTTAGCAAGTTCAACCACTGAAGAGCAAATAGTTGATTCAGTTTGAAATACTATATCTGCATGAAAAGGTATCCCATCTGAAATCCATTGAAAAGGATATCTCTCTAATATTTTACCGAGCAGTTTAAAAAACTCATCTTTAAATTTGCTAAAAGTTTCTTGATTTTCAACTTTTTGTGATAATTCGGTCAGTCTTTGTAAAGTCTCTGTGTCATTTTTAGTTACCTCATCTACCATAATACGGTAAATATAATCACTTAGCCCAAGCTCTCTAAGTAGAAGAGAGGCTTTTCCATAATAAGGTTTACTTCTGTCCAAAATCTGTAAAAGCTTATATGCTAAATAATCTTTGTCATGATATTGCGATAAAAGATTTGGCAGTGTATTTCTCATTATTACCAAGTCCTGTGGATTAATAGAAAAACCAGTTTTAGCCACTGACTTCAGCGCATTGATCATTTTAAATAGATCTTTTCCAGCTTCAGATGCATTACAGAATGTAATTACTTCATTTTCAAAATCAATCAAGCCACCAAAGGTAGTTAACTTACCAAGGTTGTTTATTCCGATAGTATTTATCGTTATGTCTCTTTTTTTCCTGTCTTCAATATTTGAGCTTCCTTTTGCAGCTGAAATATCAACCTCTTTACCATCTCTAGAATTAAAATTAATACTTCCACCTTCCCAGTTTACATAAAACTCGTTAGGGCATAGTGTAAGATTCATGGTCATTTTCATACCTGACTGAGTCATAGCTTGCACAATTTGTTGAATTGATAAATTCACGACAAAGTCATAGTCTTTTACCGGTTGGTTTGTTAAACTGCTTACAATTGCACCTCCTACAAGTTCAATACTAACATCAGGAAATCTAGTTGAAAATATACTGCTAACCTCTTCAAATGGTGCAGCTTTAGCTAAAGTATCGAACTTTGAAGCAAGCTCAGCGGCTTTTTCGGGTCTAAACATCTTCCCAAATTCTTCAACACTCACAGCTAATTGGTCTTTGAAAAGTGGGGTATATTTGGTAGGTAAATATTCAGCCACTCCCAAATCTACGAACAACTGCATGGCACGATTTCTTAATTCACCGGGTAACATGAGTATTTTCCCCATATTGTAGTCAATATCAGCCAATGAAACACCATGTATTTTTGATTTATCAAAAGCTTTTATTATTTTAGCAGTATTTCCTTCAATGGTAAAGTCCAATTGAGCTGCAAATCTTACTATTCTCAAAATGCGTTCCGGCTGTTTTTCTAGTTTCAAAGTTACATCCCCAAAAATTCTTAGCTGGCGATTCACCAAATCATACAAACCACCAAACGGATCAATAACCTCACCCAATGGGGTTATAATTATGTTGGAAATAGAAATATCATTATTGGACAGATATGCGATTAATGACTCTAAATCTCCATCCTTATTATTTGTTTGAATTGCACTTACATCAATCCCTAAACCATCTTTATTCCAAAAACAATAGGTATTATACTGTGGATAATGAACTAGATTATCGTACAAAGACCTGAGCTTATTAGCAGGATCATCTCCTATCATGTATAAATCTAGATCATATACATCATTACCAACAAGTAAATCACGGTAGACTCCACCAGAGATGTAAAACTTACTGCATATCTCATGTTGAAGTTTTCTTGCTTGAGCAATAGCATCACTAGATTCATATCTATTTTTAAATTCTTCATTTGCCAATAACAATTGATATATATATATCACATAAAGCCCAATCTTGCCTAGATAATGATCAATTTCTATCTTTCCAGAATCGGTGTTCCTTAAAAAATGTTCAATATTAACCATAACCGATAACCAGATAATAATAATTTTTGTTTTTTAATTTGGAAAATTTAAAGTAAAAAGCTGTTACAAAAAATTGCATAAAAATTTACTAAAAAATATCGTAAACAGGCTACCACAAATAATAGACCTCTTGCGTTAAACATTTTTTAGGTTACAAATTCCACAAATTAAATTAAATCTTTTAGCTATTTTATTCAGTCTATATCTACAAATTCCGCTAATAATTCTGAAATTTTTAACCAA
>JBIIDY010000109.1:0-5242 GCA_044238065.1 Limisphaerales bacterium
TATCAAGGTCTTAAAGAATATCATAAAAACTCGTTTTTACCTACAAAAAAGCCTAAAAATGGTGAACTTTCCAAAAAAGAAAAAAGGGAAAATTGCCGAATTTTTAAAATCAGAATTTTGGTTGAAAATGTCCTTGCGTTGGTTAAAAATTTCAGAATTATTAGCGGAATTTGTAGATATAGACTGAATAAAATAGCTAAAAGATTTAATTTAATTTGTGGAATTTGTAACCTAAAAAATGTTTAACGCAAGAGGTCTAATCATTGTAAGTTATTTTGTAGTTTTGGTCAAAGTATTTTTGACTGGTTTTTGACAATTTGAGAAAAGTTATTTTAGTTTCTGTTAAGTTTTTTGAATTTTTTTATTAGACTTATTTCCAACTTTATTTCGTTAGCTTAATCTGGACGGAAAAACTCGTAAATCAAAGTTTGTAAATCTAAAAATCTCTGACTTTATTTCACAATTTATACTAATTTCACAAAAATCATTAAAGCAAAAAACAAAGTATTACCAAAAAATTATCACTAAAAAACAAATTATTAAAATTAAAAGCTAGAATTAGAACCAAATTAGTAAACTAAAATAAATCGCTTTTTTCACACCTTTTTATTTTCCTTTTCATTTTTTCACCTTAGAATGCCTACCAAAAGTTTTGAATATCTGGAATACAATTGCTACTTGGATTCGGCTTGTCAGTCCCTGCGTCCCAAGAGCGTGATTGAGGCAGAATTAGACTATTACACCAATAGTAACGCCTGTGCTGGGCGGGCAAATTATCCGTGGGCAATCCAAACAGAAACCAAAATTAGCCAAGTTCGCCGCCAAATTCTTAATTTTTTTGGTAAAGATGAAAGTCAATACGCTGTTGTTTTTGGGCAAAATACTACAATGTTTATCAATTTAATTTTACAAAGTATCCGTGCTAAAAATTGGCAAAAAATTATTACCACTGACAAAGAGCATAATTCCGTTCTTTTACCAGCAATGTCTTTTGCAAAAAATAATCAAAAACCTCTAGTCATTATCCCCAGAAATGCGGAAGGCACGCCGAACTTATCCATTCTAACTCTTCACAAGCCCAGTATTTTCATTCTTCAAACCACCTCTAATTTGGACGGAACTTGTATCAATAATTTAGCAGAAACGGTTAATTTTGCCAAGAAATACGGACATTTGGTGCTACTGGACGCTACCCAATCTTTGGCACATCACAGACTTAATTTTTATGAAAGTGATTTTGACTGTTTGTTTGCATCTGGGCATAAACTTTACGCTCCAAGCCTTGGTTTTATGGTCATCAAAAAAGATTTAATAATGAATCTTGATCAGGTTTGGGTAGGTGGTGGAGCAATCCAAAATATCAACAGCACTGACTGGGAATTTATTGAGGATCAGTCTCAATTACACTCTCGCTTAGAGCTTGGACTGCAAGATTATGCGGGGATTTTTGGGCTTGGCGAGGCTTTGAAATGGCTAACGAATTATAGAGTTAAGCAAGAATATGACAAAATCAACTACCAAACACCGATTATCAACTCACTTTCGCAAAAACTTTTTAGCTTGGGAGCCAGTGGTGAGGCAATTGACTACATAGAAAGTCTTAGCGATTTACTTTTTTATAATCTTTCCAAAATTCAAAATACCGGCACTATCAAAATCCTCAACCAAACCGCCAGTCCAATTGTTTCTTTTGTAGCAAAAAATATCTCCAGTTATGAATTGACCCAAAAACTTGGTTTAAACAAGATAATGTGCCGTAGTGGTTATATGTGCTGTCATAATTATATTCGTGAAAATCTCAAATCTGGGCCACTGGTTCGCATTTCGCTTGGACTTAATAATACCCCCAAAGACATTGCCAAACTCTTAATCAACCTTGAAGAATTACTCTAAAAAACGAATAATAGAATTCCAAAAAAAATCTTGAAACGATTGAAAATTGAAACTTGACACAATTCCATTACCCCCTTGTCTATTTTTTTTCTCCCAAGAAAATTGGTTGCGGGAACTGGTGACCAAGTGAAGGAGCTTGCGACTGGATGAGTAAAACGAACAGAGGAACGAACAGAGTGTAGCGATGGGGGTGAGTCGAAGGCTCGGGGGAGTTGATGTTCTAAATCTTACCCAAAGTTCCATAATTTACACTGAATTTCGTATTTGTCTAAAAAATAACTTCATAATTATTCTTGGCAAACTGGGAGAATGGACACAAAGAAAAATAAAATAACTAATTTCAAAGGTAGTTTTGGAAATAATTCAACAACTAATTTCAGATATTTGGATTTTTTTATCAAAAAATTATCAAGAATTTACCAAAAAAAGTAATTTTAAAAACATTTTTCATTTTATTTTCATTTTGACTTTTTGGCTTAAAAATGATATAAAACTTGCTAAAAAAATTTGAAAAACTGTAAATTTTAACTCTTTTTAAAAAAATTCCTTGACAAGAAATAATTTTTTTTCTATAATACTTACAAGTTTAATAAAACTAATTTACAGCTAACTGACCAACCCACAATAGAAAAACTAATTTATTGTTTTCGTAAGTTATATCAACCAAATACGGTTTTAGATATACTCAATAAACTTTACTGTTATTTTCTCTATTCACCTTTCTATAAAGATCAACGCCCAACTGATACGCTTGATCAAACAAAAACAAATACTTTAAACAAAAATAAAAAATTGTTAAAACAAAAATAAAAAAAGGAAGGGTGAAGAAATAGGGTTGTGTCAGTCCCATCCAGGTATTTGTTATTTGTATAACATTGTCTGTAATAGCCAAAATAGCTGTTACGAACAATTACAATAACTTTGCCTAACAAAGGGGTAGTCCACCTAATTATCTTAATCGGGGTGCGATACCCCTTTTTCCTTTTGGTAAAAAAATAAATACATACACATTCAACCAAAAAAATTTAAATTTAAATAAGCTCTATTACGACCTAAATAAATAATAAATTAAACTGTTCGTAACTTTAAAAATTAATAAAATCAAGATTTTAAGCCAAAACTTTAAAGTAATAATTTTTTTTTGGTTCTTGGACTTATATGAGAATTATTAAAATATTTAGAATAGTTTATGCAAGAAAATAATTTTTGGGTGTGGAAATGCGACCTGATAACTCAAGATAAATATAATTATCAACAGGCAATTTTTGAAGATTTTCCTCACAGGTATGATATTTTTATGAATATTGGTAGACCTGTAAATACAGAAATTCCAATGTTGTGCTTTAATTGTCCCAAGGAACTTATCAATGACTCTATATACAGTAATATGGGTTGGGTCTTACTCTCAAATAGAGTTGCAGGCTTGATCAAATCAATAGAAGATGTGATAGCTGAGTTCTATCCAGCAACTATCATAGAGAAAGAAAGCGGAAATATTTATTCTGGTTTTTTGGTTGTTAATTTTATAACTTATTTGTCCTGTATTAACTTTGACAAATCAGATGTTACTTCTCACCCGCTTGATCATAATTTTATTAGTTCGATTCAAAAAATAGTACTTAAACCAGAAAAAATTGGTAATATAAAAATATTTAGATTGTCAGAGTCTCCTACTATATTAGTTGCTCATGAATCTATCAAAATAAAAATTGAAGAAATTGGAGTAAAGGGAATAAGTTGGGTGTGTGTAGAAAATTATAAAAGCGCTTAATTTTATTTAAAATTTAATAACTGATGACACCAAATGACATATTTTGTAAAAAAAATAAGGCACTAGACGGCTATAATTCGCCTAAAATCAAATACTTTTCCAAAATTCTTATCAAATCTTTTTCCATTTCTGACTCTTTTTCAAAATTCCACTTCCACTCGCATTCTTTCAAATCAAATGAAGATTAAAACTCTTTTTAGTCCCGTTAAATTTGGCAAGTCTTCTCTTAGAAAAAGACTAAAAACATTCAATTCCATTTACATGAATTTGTTCACCACTTTCACCTTTTAAAGCACATTCATTTTTACCATGATTTACCCTAAAATGTTTATCATCGCCTTCGGCTCAAAGGATTTTGTTCCAAAATACTTAAAACCAACATCGACTAAACCGTCATAACCTCACCAAGAGTCGGTATAAACTTCAGTTTTAACCTCTACTTTTCCTCTAATAATGGCTTGCAAAGTGGCTTTTTTGCAGTTTGGAACTATTTCTGTATAAACTTTTCCATTTTTTTGACAAATACCATCAGCTACGCTTCTGTTTCGCTACGCTACACTTGGTCACCAGTTCCCGCAACCCATTTTTACGCTAAAAATAGACAAAGACTGGCTGTTTTTGAGTTCCTCTACCTCGTTTTAATTTACCAGTTTGACCTCTTTTTCTTTTAGTTCCAAAGTAAGACTCATCAAGTTCTACTTTGCCAAATAGTTTTTCTGTGATGGAATTTTGATACCAAAAAATAGTTTGTCTAAAAAGTAAAAAATATCGGTTGACAGTTTCTCTGTTTAGTCCTATTAATTTACTAGTACGAGTGGCATCAATATCTATGCAAAAATGCTTCATTTTTTTTCAAAGTATATTGGCTTATTTTAATGTATTTTATCATACGAACTAGGATAGAATATTAATTTTTATTCCGTCTAGTGTCAAAAAATAAATATGCCAATTAATAAAACACTCATCGTCACTCCAATCAAAGACAAAATAAGTGCGTTAACAATTTTAACGGGTTAATCTTAAGTAAAACTTGGCTTTTTGTAGCAGATTGATTGTAAAACCAAATCAGCGAAAGGTTGGAAATTTTTGAAAAATGAACAAAAAAGGAGGGGTGCTTTCCCAGTTCCAGTCGAATTTTGTTTGGCTTAACAGCAATAAATCTCTAAAATATAAAATGATGAAATCCAAGCTTCTTGAAAATTACTTAAAATGGCGACAGAAAATTACCTGTGTAGTTATTTGCTTAGCAAAGTTATGCCAAAAGTTCCATAATTTCATAAAGTTTTTATCTTTTTACAAATAAAACCAGTTTTGTGATAATTTTTGAGGATGTGATTAGCGAGAACTGAAAAGAAAATTCCTTAAAACAGATAAAAATTTCGCGATTTGGGTTAAAAAATATCAAAGTAAAACAGTGAAAAACAAACCTCTTAAGTACTGAACTACTTTTTTTTTATTAAACTCAAAAAATTAATCAATAGACCTCTTGCGTTAAACATTTTTTAGGTTACAAATTCCACAAATTAAATTAAATCTTTTAGCTATTTTATTCAGTCTATATCTACAAATTCCGCTAAT
>JBIIDY010000110.1:0-5240 GCA_044238065.1 Limisphaerales bacterium
ATGTCATCAGGGTTTGAAAAAAGATAGAAAACATAAAATGATTGAGATGATTCTAATTTCTTCTGGTTTTAGCTAGGATTTGAGTAGAATTTTTAGGTTTTCATCCTCCCAAAATTGGTATTAGGTCCAAATCTTAGTTTTTCAAAGTAAAATTCCTGCAGAAAACTTCAAATTCTCCATCTTTCAAACCCTTAGCAAGATTAAACAAATAGTTGTCGCCTCGCCCTGAAATGTTGACCAGAATAATTTTATCTTTATCTAATTTTGGAGCTAATTTAACAGCTTCTACCACAGCATGAGTGCTTTCAAGGGCTGGAATTATTCCTTCTGTTTTTGCCAAAAGTTGAAAAGTTTCCAAAACCTCTTTGTCGGTTGTACTGGTAATTTCCAGGCGACCAATGGAGTGTAAATAAGAGTGAATTGGGCCGATTCCAGCATAATTTAGACCACTGGCAATTGAGCTTGTTGTGATATTTTGTCCATTTTGATCCAAAAGAAAGTATGATTTAAAGCCTTGCATAACTCCGATTTTACCTTTTTGACTGGCAAGACGGCTGGAGTGTTCACCTAAATTTTCAATTCCTAAACCTCCTGCTTCCACTCCGACCAAACGGACACTTTCCTCTGTCAAATACTCATTAAAAGCCCCGATAGCATTACTACCACCGCCAATACAAGCGACCACCACATCTGGCAGTTTTTGCTCCAATTCGTTCAGTTGTTTTTTGCTTTCAATACTAATAATTCGTTGAGCCTCCCGCATAATTTCGGGATATGGGCTAGGACCAACCGCCGAACCAAGCATGTAATAGCTGTCTGTATTTGTAATAAAATCACCAATAGCTGCATCTACTGCATCTACCAAAGTTTGGCTTCCCTGTAAAACTGGCACGATTTCCGCCCCGAGTTGTTTCATAAAAAAGACATTCGGATATTGTTTTTCAATATCAATTTGCCCCATAAAAACCTTGCATTTGAAACCAAATTTTGCACAGACGGTAGCAACAGCTAACCCATGTTGACCAGCTCCAGTTTCGCAAATTATTTCAGTTTTCCCCATTCTTTTAGCAAGAAGTGCTTGGTAAAGGCAGTGATTGATTTTATGACTTCCGGTCAAGTTTGCTCCTTCATTTTTGAGATAAATTTTGGCTCCACCTAGTTTTTTAGTTAAGTTTTTGGCAAAAATCAATGGGCTAGGACGACCGACAAAGTTTTTTTGATAAAATTTCAATTCCTGTAAAAATTCTTCATCATTTCGGTATTTCTCAAATGTTTCTTCTAGTTCTTTCAAAGCTGGCAAAAGAATTTCGGGGACATAAGCCCCGCCAAAATCTTGATTTGGACCATAAAAACCATCTTTGATTTGAAATTGCTCGGTTGTGTATTTTTTAGACATAAAATAGTTAGTTTAAAGTTTGTAAAAAGTTAATAAAGTTTAAATTTAGTTTCTTGATTTTTTAATTCAGATTTTAATTCCTCACTCTTTGGGTCAAAAAGTTCAAAACTAATTTCGCAATTTTTGGCAAATTCTCGGTCAGTATTGCTGTCGCCAATATAAATAATTTTTTGATTTTCTAATTGATTTTCCTGCAAAAAATGAGTCAAAACTTCAGCTTGCGGCTTGCCAATTAAACCAAGTCGGTTAAAACTTTCGGTGCCAAAAATGTGAATATTATCTAAATTCAAGTCAAGAATTGATAAATAATCTTGAACACTTTGCTCGTAAGAATTGGTAATGACAAAAATTGGATTTTGATTCTCAAAAACCTCTTTTCCAAGTTTGGTTAAACTTAAATCAGTTTTAAATTCCTCTAAAATTTGCTGGTTAAATTGTATGCGAAGTTGAAATAAAAGTTGAAATAAATCTTTTTGTGAAAAATTTTGATCCAACTTACTTTGAGCATACTCATAAATTTTATTTCTAAATTCCAAAACATGTTCTGATCTATTTAGTACTTCCAAAATAGTTTGAAAAGCCTGAATATCCGAAAATGATTTAAAGACGCCAAAGACAGCGATCTCTAGTATTTTCTTCAAGACCTAATTGAGCACAAAAAAGTTTATAACTTTCTAATGGCAATCTGATATTGTTTCCGTTAATTTGTACAGTTTGTTTGACTAAAGTGTCGTCGAAGTCGTAGATTTTTGTGGACATAAATAAAAAATATTAAGTGTTAAAAAAATTTATAATAAAGTACGGTAATAAGGATCTTGCTGTAATAATTTTTGAGTTTCTGTTTGAGAGTTACTGATAATTTGAGCTAACTCTGCTTGTTCCAAAGCCAAAATATCCTGTTTTGAAATGAGATTTCTTTCTATTAAATTTGCTAAAAAACTCCCAGCCAGTACGTCGCCAGCATTGACTGTATTTTTGGTTTGAACTTCTTTTGTTTCAAAGCTGTACTTTTGATTTTGTGAATAAACATCAAGCCCATTTGCTCCTTTCGTAATAATAATGAGCTTGTTTGATAAACCCATTTCTTTTTTTAGACTTTCAAATTCATCTAAATTCAGGAAAATTATATCGGCTTTTTGCATCAGCTTGACTACACTTTCAGGCTTCTTTTCCAAAAAATAACCAATGGTAGTTACACTCAAAATTTGATAATCAATATTGGATAAATTATTGAGGTAAAAGTCTGGATCAGTACCGCTGCAATGTAAAATGTTGCAAGTCAGAAAATCATTAAAAGTGGTATCCAAAAACTGGCGATGACAATTAAATTCTGGCGTTCCTGAGGTTTCCGAACCATTTTCATCCAACACAGATTTATAAAAAAATGATTTTTGTTCAGGATAAAATTTTAGTCCGCTCAAGTCTAAATTTGGTATTTTTAATTGCAAAAGGTTGTCGTAAATATCCAATCCAACGCCAGAAACTAGGCTGCACTGAGCTTTTTTAGCAACTGCCAAAGCTGATAATAATCCATTTCCACCAATCATGAGCGAGGAATCTTGATTTGCAAGTTGGGTTTGATAAATTTCGGTAGTTCCTAGAACTAAAACGGGGAAAATATTTGTAGTCATAAAATTGATATAAAAGTTTAAAATAAATTTGTTATTGAAAAAAATTAAAATTAAAAAGTTCAGGGTTTTTAACCAGACCTTCGCCGATTAAAACTCCATTGTAACTAGCGTTTTTGATAATTTCTAAATCTTCCGTGTTTTTGATTCCACTGAGAGCCAGTTTTGGAAAGTCTGCTGGAATAAATTTGGCTAGATTCACACAATTCTCAAGTTTAGTTTCAAACGTTTCTAAATTGCGGTTATTCACACCAAAAATAATTTGATTCTGGGCAAAGTTTAGTTTTTTAATTTCAAATAAGGCTAAATCTAATTCAACTCGGTCAAAAACCTCTACTAAAACTTGTAAATTGAGTTCTAAAGCTAATTTCAAAAGCTGTGCAAATTGCTCTTTTTCTAAAATTTTGACAATCAACAACATTAAATCTGCCTGCATCTTGACAGTTTCCAAAACTTGATACGGATTAATGATGAAATCTTTACGTAAAAGTGGCAATTTAGTGCTATTTCTAACCTCGCCAAAAAGTTCTACACTTCCGCCAAAATACGTTTGGTCAGTCAGAACAGAAATGGCATTTGCTCCCTGATTTTCAAACTCGATAGCCAATTTGGTAGGATCAAAATCTGCTCGTATTTCACCAGCACTTGGGCTTTTAGGTTTGATTTCAGCTATCAATGAAAAATGAGGGAAATGTAAAAAGTTAGGGTTTTTTGGTTGGGTTTGGGAATGTAAAAGTGGTTTAGTTTGCTTCAATTTTTCCACTTCTATTTTTTTATGAACGACGATTTCTGATAAAATAGACATATATTTTTAGTTTAACGCTTGTAAATAATGAGTAATTTGTTGATAAATATCAATTTTATTTTCTTCAGCGATTTGAATCTGTCGAATAATTTCACTACCGATGACGGCAAAAAAACTTTGTTGATTGAGAAACTGGACTTGCGACTTTTCCCTAATCCCAAAACCAACAGCAAGCTGATAATCGTGTAAATTTTGTTTCAAAAAATCCAAATAAGGCTGAATTTGCTCCAAATCGGTTTGATTGCCGGTTCGCCCAGCTCTTGCCATCGCATAAATTACTTGGTTTGGTTTAAGTTCTAATTTTATTTTTTCCAGTCTTTCTGATTTGGTTAACGGTGAAATAACTGGGATAACTTGCATTTGATTTTGTTTGCAATGTTGGCTAAAAATTTGATGTTCATAACTTCCAAAGATGAGGTCTGGAATGATGAAACCGACGAAATTACTTGGGTGACACAAATTAACTACATTTTCCAGTCCCAGAGCCAAAATTGGAGTGAGGTAGGACATCAAAAGTAATTTGGTTTTTCGCGATTTTTGGGAATAGATTTTGTGAACATTTTTCAGAATTTGCTCCAGAGTTTTGCCATACTGAAGAGCTTTTTGATTAGCTTCATAAATAAGCAGGCCATCCGCCAGTGGATTAGAAAACGGCAACTGAATTTCCAAAAAATCCACTTCAACCTCAAACATAGCCAAAAGAGCTTGTTCAAAGCTGGTAGGATCGGGATAATTGGCGACAAGGTGGGTCATTATTTTGGGCATAATTTTTTTTATTTATATAAAAGATCTACATCTATACTACCTAATTTTTCTCTAACTTTTGTTTGTAATTTTACTATTTCTTGGAAATTATTTGTACCTAAATATGTGCTTGAAATTTTGGTTAAACAAAGATAAATAAACTTCAATTCTTCAGCATTCAAGTGATTTAAAAAATTACCTTGAGCATTTAAAGAATCTAAAAGTGTTTCCAAATTTGGATATTTAGTTAAATAATTAAGCAAAAGTGGATTTGTTTCTCCATAATGTTTACTCTCTAACTGTTTAAAAAATAATTGCGGATCAGATAATGACTCAATTTTTGGCAGTATCTCAGCTAAAAGATGAAATTTAAGCCGTATATCTTGTTCAGGATTGTAATAATATTCCGGTTTTGGATCTTTTTTCTCAAATTTGTAGTAAATTTTATAAAAACCTTGTCTAAGTTCGGTATAAATTTTTTGAAAATTCGAAAAAGTACTGTTATCTTGTAATTTAATTTGTTCAGTCATAAAAAAAATAAAATAAAGTTTAAAAAAAGTTTGTAAAATAAAAAAACTCCCCAAAATAGGGAGTGTGAATTGTGTGATTTAAATTAAAATAATCATCGCCAACGATAGCTCCCTGTGTAGTGAGGAAGTTGCCACCA
>JBIIDY010000012.1:0-17931 GCA_044238065.1 Limisphaerales bacterium
AATCAACCCAAGATACTGTTCATTTTCCAAACAAAAAAAGTCTAAGCGAGTTTTATCTTTAGCCATTTCAATATTATTATAAAGCCAACTTTCGTGATCTTCAAGGTCTTTTTGTAAATACCAAATATTGTGTTGACTTATCATTTCTCTTGTTGAATTTTCACCTAATTGAATAAACTTGAAGTTTGAACCTTCCCAAATTATTCCTTGCCATTTTTCTTTAAAAGAATTGCCTTTTCTCTCCTCTTTTACTAATCTTTTATCAAAGCCTATCGCTACCAAATCCAAATAAGCCTGCCAAACATTACTTGGAATTTCTTGAGGAGTTTGAAAACCAGCTTCACCCCAAACTTTCATTCTATTCACCATTTTTACCAAGAGATTAAGTTTTTTTTCAAAATCAGTTTGTAAGTAATTTTCTAAGCTAATTTCCTCGGACGAAAAGTAAAATTGTGTATTTTTATCAGGCCATTGAACCTGCAGGGTTGCCATATTTCGCCTTTCTCCAAAGGGTTTGCTTACAGTAATAATTTTTTTTGGCTTAAAATCAAGTTTTTGTAACAATTCACAACTAAATTTGATATTTTCCCCCGTATTCATTGATCTGTTTTCAATCCAAATGTCTTCGCTCGGCACTCCCATTTCCATCGCAACTTTGGCAAATTCTTCTGCTTCAGAAGTCTCAAATGCTACACCTTTGCCCGTAAATAAAATTTTTGGAGCAAATCCCTGCAAGTATAGATTAGCAGCCTGTTTGGCAACTCCTAATTCATTATTACCGAAAGCCAAAATTAAATCGGATTTTTCAGTTTTTTCATTCAATTTTCCATAATTCCACAAAATTTGAGCTAATTGTATAACCTTTTCTTTATCAGCTTTTTTTTCCATTTTGCTAATAACTTCAGCCAAAGTTCCCTGCACAGCTTGGGATTTAAAAATCGGATAATAGCCTTTTTTATTTTCAGTTTCCAATTCTGCATTCTCAAATTCAATCGCATTTCCGTCGCCGTAATCATTCAGAGCCAAAATGTTTAAATTTAAATCAAATTCGCTATTTATATCACAAAACATCTGGGTAAATTGTTTCATTCGGTCGCTACGAAAATTGATCAGACAAACACTGTCATTTTTTTGAATTTGGAATTTTTCTTCAAAATTTTCGGTAAAAGATTGTGGTAAAATATGCTCGTCGTATATGCTTTTCTTGTAGGAAATTTCAGCATAGTTTGATATTAAATTGTTTATATGATCAAAATTAGACAAAAGATCAAAAGGAAATCCATTTTTGGCTACAGTTTTGGTTTCAAAATCATAATTATATCTTGTGGTTTCAAAATAATTGTCCAAAGAATTATCTGTTTGGTTGTTGATTGTATCTGTAAAAACAGGCTTATCCAGATTATATTTTTCTTTTAAAAAAGATGTTATTTTAGAGTTTAGATAAGATGATTCCAACCAAAAAGAACTTTCAAACATTGGTAGCATTCCTCTAGCTACCCTATCCCAATTTTTGTCCCGATCCATTCCAAAAAAACGACCACCGACGGAGCCGAGAAAGATTTTGTTTTGCCAGTTTGCAAATTTTTCCACATTTTCAGTTTTGTGATCCAGTTTTTCAGTCAGCATTTTTTCAAAAATTTCCCAGCTCGCGACCAGTGACTTTTTGTCGCTATCTCGTCCGTCCGTCATCAAGTGTAAAACGATTTTTTCAGCCCCAGATTTGAGACTAGCTTCGATCATTCCGACCCAGTGTCTCATATCGCTGTGAATTGTGCCAGTGGAAAAAAGTCCGATGAGGTGGATGGTTTTAGTATTTTTGGGTTTATAATTGCCAGCCGCTATCCTTCTAAAATTAGATTTATAGGAGTGTCCATTAAATTCTCTTTGTCTAACTTCCACAATCTCCAAACCATATTTTTCATACAAATTATTAGCCCTTTCATTTTTCACATTAGATGATAAAGTAATATCAAACTTGAAATTGTATTTTTCCAAAATATATTCAAGTAAAAATTGGCCAAAGCCTTTTCCTTGTTCATTTTTAGCAATAAATAAATCATCAATTTTCAGTTCGTTGTTTTCTTTGAGAGTTAAAACTAAATAGCCCAGAACTTCCTGATTATTTTCTTCTAAAACAAAATAACTGCCTTTTCCTACTTTTAGATTAAAACCTAAATTAACATCTAACAGTTCCTTGGTAAAACCAGTCTGGGTGTTGTTAACTTCACTTTGGATAAAATCAGAGATTACTTCAGGAGTCAAATCTGCTTTAAAAATATCCACCATTCCATCAGAATAAATTTGTATTATATCTTGAATATCCTTAGAAGTCGCTGAACGAATTTTTGTATTTTTTTTATTCTTCCACCTTTCCTGCAAAAATTCACTCGGATCAAAAAGCTGATCGGGAGCTAAATTTTTATTTATTGCAAAACCAGACTCGCTACTTTTGGTGATTTGAAAACTAAGTTGTGGCACAAGTTTCAGACCTCCAATATTCATATGACCGACCTCGCTATTTCCAACCAAACCTTCTTCCTGTCCGACCATTTCACCGTCCGCATTTAGAGTTGTCCAATAATTTTCTTTTAGTAATTTTCTGAAATTCGGCATTTTTGCCAAGCTATTTATATTATTATCATTTTTGGGAGCAAGTCCAAAACCGTCAAGAATACAGAGAATTTTAGTTGAAACAGGCATATAAAATTTTTAAAATCAAGTGTTCAAATAGAAAATAAAGATTGTTTTTTTGTCAAAAATAGCTTTTTCTGTGTGCAATAATATAGAATACATTCCAGAGATTGGGTTGAATTGAAATAAACTTAAATCTTCGGAAATTAGTTTTTGCTTTTTCAAAGGATTTTTTCACTAATTTTAGCTATTTATTTTTCAAAACACTCCGAGATGTTTAATCAGGAATTATGGAACTTTTGGCTAACTGGGATTTTTTATTGTTTTAGGGTAAATTCCAGAATATCTTCGCCTTGTGGCACGACCTTATCAGGTAAAAGCCCATTTTTATTGATTTGAAGACCGTTTGGAGTGAGCCATTCTTCAATTGTCAATTTTAGCTTATTGCCACCCGAGAGATTAAAAACACTTTGAACCACACCTTTACCAAAACTTTGTTGTCCAATTAGCAAAATCCCTCGGTTATCACGCAAGGCCGCTGCCATAATTTCGCTAGCACTGGCACTATTTCCATCAATCAAAATTTTGAGTGGATAATTAGTCAAGTTAGGATTTTTGACCACAGAATATAATTTTTTTGTCTCGGTTTTGGATTTTTCCTGAACTATTACCGATCCAGTATTGAGAAAATAAGAAACAACCTCCACCGTTTGCCCCAAAAGCCCACCACTATTGCCTCGCAGGTCAATAATAAGATTTTTAATTTGCGGATTTGCTATGATTTGTGAAGCGATTTTTGACATTTTCTTGTCTAAATCATCTCCAAAAGACGAGATAGTAATAATGCCAGTTTCGCCACGCACTTCCAGCTCCACCAGCTCCCCCACAATTTGTGCTCGTTGAATTTCCATTGTTAAAATCTGAAAATCAGCTGAATTACTGGTTGAATTACTACTTGAATTGCTTGTCAAACTGCTTAGACTTTTTGAATTATTTAAAGAATTATTTAGCGAAATTGAATTTTCTAAGGATTGACTGGAATTTAAAAAAATAGGGTTTTGGCTGTTTTGGTTAGAATTTTCTGTTGAATTTGAAATTTGGGAATTATTTGAAATTTTCCTTTTGACATCAATTTTGACTGTTGTTCCAGCTTCGCCTCGTATTTTATCCGCTAGCTCAGTAACTTTAATTTCCTCCACTTTTTGCCCATTAACAGCCACTAATTCATCACCAACTTGTAAATTCGCACGACTAGCTGGACTGTTTTTGAGAATTTTTTGAATTTTAATTCCGTTTTGAAAATCAAACTGAATGCCAATTCCAACATAACGATTATTTAGCCTATCTTCAGCTTCTTTGGTATCTTCTACGGTTAAAAACTCACTGTAAGGATCAGCCAAAGCACCAACCAAGCCTTTCAATTTACCGTTATCCAAATCCTTTGAACTAGGGCGATTCCCCATAAAATTTTTTTCAATAGTTTGGCGAACTTGCCATTCCAAAAAGCTCTGTGAACTAAAGCTAAAACTTGTCAAAAGTCCGAGCAGTAAAATCAAAGCGAAGCAAACTAACCGTAAATTATTAAACTTGTTCTGCAAAATTTCCAAGTCATTTTTTTGATAATCTTCGTTTGAGTTTTTTTCCAAATCTTGTTGAAATTTCTTTTTTTGTTCGCTAATAATTTCTTCGCTGACTGTGTTAGTTTGGTTTTCCATAATAATTTTTGGTGATAGTTTTGGTAATAATAAGTTACAGCCTGAAAAGTTTTATCAAAAAGGTCAAGTATTTCCTTTGCTTATACAAATTTGAGACTTTGGAGTTAAAAAAGTTTGAAATTGCCTGTGTAGAAATATCTTCATTGGTTCTTAAATTCTTGGAATAATGTTTGTTTTCTAATTTTGGATTTGGATTAAATTTTTTGCTATTTTTTGACAATTCATGAGTTTTTATTTTGCTTATGATTGTTGCTTATAATTAAAGTTTTGTTGAGTTTTATTTTACAAATTATTATAAATTTTTATTTCAAATCCTGATTTAGACAGGCACTTGATTTAAATTTAGTTTGATTAAAAAGTTTTATTAAAAAATATATATGTTATATTATGTTTGAAATTTTTAAATTAGCATGGGGTGAGCTTTCCAGCAATAAAACCCGCAGTATTTTGACAGCTCTTGGAATTATCATCGGAGTTTTTTCAGTTTGCTTGATTTTTGCCAGTGGTGAAATTGCCCAGTCTTACCTTTCTAACACGCTTTTGTCCAGTGTTGGCAACATCAAACTTATTCGTATTGACCCATTCAGTGGAGCTAGAACCGAGAAAGTGGATATGACCAACGACGATTTCCAGTATATTCAAAACTTGGAAAATATCTTGCCTTTTGAAAAAACCACCCCAGATTACAGCTGGCCCACCCAGATAGAAAATTTTGAACTAAAAAAAGTTTCTCAGACGATCACTGGCACGACACCTATGTACAAGGAGGTTTTTGTTGACACTTTTTCAGATAATTTTGTTGGCAGGTTTTTTGACCAAAACGATCTTAATTCTTCGCAAACGGTCGCCGTGGTTAGTCGTTCTTTTGTTCGCAATGTTCTTGGTAAAACCACAGTGCTGGATCAAACTATCAAAATTGGTGAAACTTCCCTTTTGGTTATCGGCGAGTATGACTCTAAATCAACTCTATTTTCAGCTAGTGAGCAAGTTTTTGTCCCACTAACAACGCTTTGGAATATGGATGATTCCAGTGAAAAAATCCTTTTTGGAATTAATATTTTAGCCAAAAACGAGTCCCAAATCACCTTTGTTTCTGATTATCTTAAAGAAGACGTTAATAATTATAGAGCCAAGCAGTTTATTGGTGCCAAAAGTAAGCCTTTGTCGTTTAGGGTTGCCAGTACTTCTTTGGAATTGGTTAATAGTATTTTATTCGCTTTACAACTATTTTTGGGTTTGATAGCTATCATTTCTCTCTTGGTTGGCGGCATTGGCGTTTTGAACGTAATGCTTATGTCCGTGACTCAGCGGATTCGTGAGATTGGAATTCGCAAAGCACTGGGAGCTAACACTTCTGATATTTTGGCGATTTTTTTGTCAGAATCAATGCTTTTAACTACTTTGTCAGGTTTTTTGGGAGCGTCTTTGGCACAGTATTTTATGTTTGTGATGGTGGAAAGTATTAATTTGATTAATCCAACTTTGAATATCGCTTTCAATTACTCATGGTTTTCAATTTATATTTCTACCCTTTTATCAGCTATTTTGGGCGTTTGTTTTGGCGTTTATCCAGCGATCAAAGCCAGTCAACTTTCGGTGGTGGAAGCCCTTCGCTACGACTAACTTTTGAGCCAATTTTGCCAAAATTTCCACGATTTACACGGAATTTACCTTGTATTTTGAAAGCCAAGCTAGATTTGGAATTGGTTTTGGAATTAACTCTGTAGTTCTTTTTTGTAAAATAAAAATAGCAGGAACTGACTGGAAAATGGTTTGAAAAAATTGAAACAGCTAAAAAGTAATTTCGTGATTTTGGGTAATTGCTGTCAGGATTACGAAGATTGAGCTTGTTATTTTGGTATAAAAAGTTCAAAAAAGAAAGTATTTATTGACAATAATTTGGAAAATGGTTTTAGCTAATTTGACTTCTTTTTGACTTCTTATTTGGGTTTTTTGGCAATTTGAAAAAATTAGTACCAAAGAAAAAAGACGTTAAATGAACCACAAAGTAGGTAAAATCAAACCTTGAGAAGCAAACTTAAACTTTTTGAATTTTTAATTAATTTTTAGAAAATATGGCTTGGTACAATCAATATCGTCCCGCAAATTTTGACACTGTTATTGGTCAAATTCTTGTCAAACAAGTTCTCCAAAACGCCATCACAAAAAATAAAATCAAACATTCTTATCTTTTGAGCGGCCCCAAAGGAACTGGTAAGACTACCCTCGCTAGAATTTTTGCTAACACTCTCAACGGGGTAATCGCAAGTAATTTGACGGAAACCGAAGTGAACACCGAAGCCAAAATTGACATTATAGAGATGGACGCTGCCTCCAACACGGGAATTGACGACATTCGCTCCCTGATTGATAACGCCCAGAATCCGCCACTTATTGGTAAATACAAAATTTATATTATTGACGAGGTTCATATGCTTTCCAAATCGGCGATGAACGCTTTGCTAAAAATTTTGGAAGAGCCGCCCGTTTATCTTATTTTTCTGCTTTGTACCACCAATCCCGAAAAACTCTTGCCAACCGTCCTGTCTAGACTTACTCACCTCAAATTAACTAGTCATACTTTGACTGATTTGACCGAAAATTTGGCTAAAATTGCTAAAAGTGAAAACATGAAAATTGACCAAGAAAGTCTCAAACTAATCGCTAAAAGAGCCAACGGAGGGCAACGTGACGCCATTAATCTGCTGGAAACTTTGTCCAGCTACGAATTAAGTGAGTACACTCTCGCTGAAACAGCATCTTTACTAGGAATTGTGCCAGATAAAATTTTTGAAAACTTGGCAGAACACCTTTTGAAAATCTAACTTTTGGGAAATTCTTTTGGGAATAATGCATTTTGAATTTTTTGACATTTTTAAAAACGCCTTAAATGTTTCATTTTAGAACCATTGAAACTTGAGAAAAGATTGTAAATATGCTACAAAAGAAGCATTAAGATTTGGCAAAATTTGGAATAAAATTAGACCAAAATTCAGATCTGGGATTGAGTTTTTTTTGATAAATTCAAGGGCTTTTTTGATTTTGAAAGTGTTGTAATTTTGGTCAAAATTCAGCTTAATTTTTGATATCCTTATCCTGCTTCTTGGCAGTAGCAAAGCAAAATTGAGTTTTTGGTGGTTGAGGTGAATGCATACAATTTAACCAATCTCAAAAAAATTGATAGGAACAAAGATTAGACCTATTTCCAGAGTTTCGGCTGATTTTTACGATAACCTCCAAAAATATGATTTAAAAAATTTTCAGGTTTTGGAAAAGTTTGTTTTTATCACGAAATTAGTTTTTTTGGTAAAAATGGACACTGAAAATTGGTTAAAATTTAAGGATTAGAATTAGGAAAGAGATCTGTTATATTTTTTTAATGTTGTTCAATTAGCTTGATTGAAGAGATGAGAAGAATACCAATCAAAAGCATTAGGAAAGACTTCCAGCTAAAGCCTTTTTTATGATTATTATGAACTTCAGGAATAAGACCAGAAAGTGCTAAATAAGTGATAGATCCAGCTCCAAAAGCCAAAAAATAACTTTGTAAAAATGGTAAATTAACAACCACAAAATAACCAAAAATTACTCCCAAAATACCAATCAAAGAAATTATAAAATTAGCCAACATCGCCTTTTTATAATTAAAACCTGAGTGAACCAAAACTCCAAAATCAGCTATTTCTTGAGGAATTTCGTGCAAAAGTATCGCAAG
This sequence comes from Limisphaerales bacterium, assembly GCA_044238065.1. Lineage (GTDB taxonomy): Bacteria > Patescibacteriota > JACMRA01 > JACMRA01 > JACMRA01 > JBIIDY01. The sequence goes on from JBIIDY010000012.1 coordinate 8,062, forward strand.
TCCAGTCGCAAAACCTGTCGCGGGAGACGCCAAAAAAGCCACGCTCAAAGTAATTCCATCGTTAAAATTACACCAGCTATCGCCAAACAAATTCATAAAACCCAGTGCTTTGATTTTTTGAGAATTTTTATCAACACTCTGATCTTCACTTTGTTTTATTTCGCAACATTCCCGCCATCTAAAATAACTCTCCACCAAAAAACTGACCAAAATACTGGACAAGAAAGTTAGGGAAATTTCTAAGCCAAAGCCACCATTTTCCACAACCTCTGGCAAAATATGAACAAAAGCGTCCGCCAACATTGCTCCAGCGGCTAGGGAAATGAGGTATTTGGTTTTAGATTTTAGCCAATTAAAGCGAAAAAGAAAGACACCAAGAAAGGAAAATAAAGCGAACAATAAAGCGAACAATAAAGCAAGTATTAGTGGTGAAAAATAACTAAAAGTAGTATTATCAAACATATCAAAAATTATAGAAAAAAAAATAAAAAAGTGAACTAAAAAATTACAAATAATTTGTCTTATAATGTCAAACAAATACCAGATATAAGAAATGAAGTTTAGATAAAGATTAAAGGTACCCACTATAAAAATTATTTTTATTTGGTCTCAAATTTATAACTGCAGAATCATATAATTTCCCAAAATGAGCTGAAGTCTAAGCAGGTGTTTAGCTTAACTTGTGGAGGTTAAAAATTGGAGTAAAAGCTTCAAAGATGGATTAAAATACAAATTGAGATAAAATGTAAATTATTTAAATGAGAAATTCAGGTGGGGAATTGGAAAAGGTTTAGATTGGATTAGCAATCAAATTAAAATCAGTTTTTTGTTTTTTTGGCAATAGTCCTATTTCCCGAGATTTACTTGATTTTTACAAGAGTATTCAAACATTTTGATCAAAAAAAAAGCTAAAATTAGTTTTGGAAAAATAGATTTTTATCACGAAATTAGTTTTTTGGGAGAAATTGACAAGAAAAATCAGACTAAATCTAGAAATTTAACTTGGGGCAGAGTTCTGATAAGTGTAACTTTTGAAAAACTTGATATAAATTTTTTTTGAATTCCACTTGTAATAATGACGAATGCCTGACTGTGGCCAAACCCAAACCAACTTGTACTAGTTAATTCTTAATTTTCACACCATTACGGGCTTGTTTGTCTTTGCGAGCGAGCGAAGCAATCTTTTTTAGCCTTACCATGATTTTGCCACCAGATCACTTCATTTCATTCGTGATGACGACCTGTAGTTTTGATTTTTACTGGTTAAGTCTGTTTCATTTGTGATGACCCTGACCTCATTCTTTTGATTTCTCAAGATTTAAGCTGTTGATATTACAAGTTTTTTTCAAATTATCAATACAAGTTAATGTAGTAGGTTTGAGTTAAAAAGTATAGATTTTGAAAGAAGAAAGAGTGGTTTTATTTTTTCCGCATTTTCTAGGCTGGGTTGAATTTTCTACTGAAAAACTTGCCATAATTTGAGACTAAATCTTATTATTTTGAAACTGAAAACCTGCCAAATCAATTTTTTGCCCATTAGTTAGCTTTAGACTTTTGATTTGTAATAAAGTCTTATTTTTACAGACCAAAAAGATTAGATTTTGTTTATTATATTTAATTTGTCTCCAGTTTTGAAAACTTGGGTTAATTTTGGCTTCGCTTTTAGTGGCCTTGACATCTTCAAGTGTCATAAAAAGTGGGTGAATAAAGCTTTCCAAAATTTTGACTTCACCCCAAAAGTTGTCCAAAAAACAAGTTCCTGGATAGCTAATATAAGCTCTGAAATGAGACCAAATTTCCACAGCTGTTTGCTCTTGGGGATTGACAAAGCGATCGTTTTTATCCAGCATTTTGGTAAAAGTTACCTGATTTTCGTCTTGAATTATTGGTTGAAAAATTGATAAACTGGACATAATAATTTTTTAAAAAACCTCATCAAACCTTCAAAATAAAGAAAAATACTGTTTTAAAATACGAAAAAGATTAACTTCAGTTTTCCATTTCAATTCCATAATTTATTTTCTGCTTTATCAATTATCACCAAAAAAAATATCTTACAAAATGTAAAAATTACATTGTTTATTTCCTTTTCCAAAAATCTTGTCTAATTTTTTTCCAATTTTTATTTCCAAATTTGTATAAAAGGTTTTATTAGATCTCATGTTCATCTTCAAAATACCTCAATTTATGATTTAGTTTTTTAGTAATTTTTCCAATTTCTCTATATGAGATATAAAATTTAATTTACGTTTTATTTTGTATTTTGGTCGGAATGCAGGGAATTGAACCCTGTACCTCCTGCTCCCAAAGCAGGCATGCTACCGATGCACCACATTCCGTTTGACTGAACATCTACAGTGAAATAAAAAAGTTAAAAGTTGTCAAGTTATTTTAGTTTTTGCCAGTAAAGTTTCGCTACCAGTGGATTTTATTCTACTCTTTTTACTTCAATTTTAAGTGATTTTTGGTTGATTTTTCACATATTTTTGGAGAATTTGGATTTGGGTTTTTAGTATTTTTTTAAGGCACTTTGGACATTGCAAAAAAGATTTGACAATTTTGACGGAATTTAATTGACTTTTTTAGAATAATTTCTTGCATAATTTTTACCAAAAACTAATTTTTAAAACCAATTTTAACTTTTATGAACATTTCAAATCGCCCTACAATTAGCGAAATTCACGAGCTTTACATTACAGGACAAGCTACCGTGAGCCAAATTACCGAAGAATTTCTAAAAAAAGCTGAAACTCAAAACCCAGAAATTAACGCTTTTTACAAAATTACTGATGAAATTGCCAAAAAAACTGCCAAGGAACTGGATGAAAAATTAGTTAAAATTAAAGATAAAATGGATTTTCCTATACTTTTCAACTTCCTTCTCCAAGAGCATCCGCTATTTGGAATTCCGTTTGCGACTAAGGCGATTATTCAGCTAGAAGGTGAGGTTTTTAACGCCAGTTCCAAGATTATGGATGGCTTCGTAGCACCATTTTCAGCGACCGTGATGGAAAAAATTTTGGCAGCTGGGGCAGTTTTGATTGGTGTGAATAATATGGATCAGTGGGCGATGGGAAGCTCGGGCGAGACTTGTGACTATGGAAATATCAAAAATCCGTTTGATTTGGAGCGAACTCCGGGCGGTAGTAGTGCAGGAGGGGCAGCTTCGGTGGCTAGCGGTCAAGTTGTTTTTGCACTTGGAACGGATACTGGAGGTAGTATTCGCCAGCCTGCGGCTTTTTGTGATGTGGTCGGTCTCAAACCAACATACGGTTTAGTTTCTCGTTGGGGGGTGATGCCGATGGCGAGCAGTTTTGATCAGGTGGGAGCGATTACGAACGATGTTTTGGATAATATCATGGTCAACAAAATTTTGGCTGGTAAAGATAATCATGACCAGACTACAATTGACAGCTCACAATTAACTGGCAAACTTGAAAATTTAATTCTTAATCTCAAAAATAATTCCACCAACGGCAAGGCAGAAACCAAGCAAGAACCAAACCCGATGCTTGAAAGTATGATCAAAGCTGGTACTTATACGCCACTGGAATATAAGACTGAAAATATCATTGAAAATAAACCAGAAACCAAGAAAAAATTTAAAATTGGGCTACCAAAAGAGTTTTATATTGACGGAATTGACCCAGTTATCAAAACAGCCCTCACAGATTTGCAAAAAAAATTGACTGAAAATGGACACGAAATGGTAGAAGTTGATTTGCCTTTGACCAAATACGCCGTTGCCGTGTATTATATGACTATGGGTGTTGAGGTAGCTTCCAATTTGGAAAGAATTGACGGGGTTCGTTTTGCAAGGCAGGGGGAATATGGAAATCTGTTTTTTGACCACCGTGATAATTTTGGCGACGAAGCCAAACGCCGTATAATGTTGGGAACTTACGCTTCTGCTTCTGGCTATTACGACGCTTATTACAACCAAGCCCAAAAAGTCCGTGAACTGGCTCGCCGTGATTTTGTCAAAGCTTTTGAAAAATGTGATTTGATTTTGACCCCGACAACTCCGGAATTTCCGTTCAAACTTGGCTCCAAAACCACCGATCCGCTCAAAATGTATTTGTCCGATGTGTTCACTTGTGGAATTAACCCTGTGAGAATCCCTGGTTTGACTGTGCCACTTGGCTTGTTTGAAGTCAAAGAAGATGGCAAAAAGGTAAAATTGCCCACTGGTTGCCAAATACTTGCCCCAGAACTTGGCGAAAACGAAATTTATGAATTAGCAATTGAAATAGAAAATATCATTAAAAATTAGACATATTGCGCTGAATGGTTTTTGGGAGACTGGAAAATATCTTAAAATGTAATTTTACTGGGAATAATCATTTGACAATTTATTTTTTTATGAATTTTGAAAAACCACATATTTTGCAATTAACTGACTCATCTGGGACTGGCAAAAGCTCAAACCTTCAATAGAAATGACAATTGACAATGTTAGTAAAAATTAAAAAATAAGCACAATTTCATTATGAAAAATAATATTTCCAAAACTGGCCTCAAGTCCAAAAGTTCTATTTTGTTTTTAATAGTTCTAATTTTTGTTGGATGGGTAATTTATTCTACCTATTTAGACCTGTCAAAATTAAATCAAATATCAAACACCCAAGTAACCAAAGCTTCTACAGTAACCAAAGCTTCTACAATTCAAAATTCTGTAAAACTAAGTGAAATTATAGCGAAGAAAGAAGATGAGGTTATAAAAAACCTTGAAGAGACAAGTGCAAAGAGCTCTGAAATTAAATTTGAAAAATCTGAAAATAGTTTAGAATCTTTATATATGAGCCAAATGCGAGAAATTACTAGAAATAATGACGCAGCAGTATTAAATCAAGCTAATTTTCTCAGAAACAATCTAAATTTTGATGAATGGACGCCGGAAGATGAATGGACACTGGAAGACAAAACTTATGTTGCCGTTCAAATCATAACTCAAAAAAATAATTATAAAAAAGTCCAAGAAATAAAACCACCAGAGGATTATAAGAAATTTCATGATATGATAACTAGATCTCTTAAAACCAATAAAGATTCAAATGATGATTTTGTAAATGGAGTTGATCACAAGAGTATATTTCTGATAAACTCAGCAACTGCAAAAACACGAGAAGCCACTAGACAGATATCCTCAGCTGGTTCAATACTTGAAAATATACTCAGAGATAAAGGTGTAGAAATAGATTAGACATATTATACTTAACAGCTTTTAAATGCTTGAAAATACCTGAAAATTAGTTTTAATTTCTACTAAATTTTAAACCAATTATGGCTAAATTATCAACATTACATTCAGTTTATTTAGATGAAGTAAAATATTTAATTTCTTTATCCCACACATTTTTATTAAATGGCGGAAAAGGTCTGAAAGGTGATAATAAAGAAGCTGGTGATTTATGTGAAAAGTTTATTAAAGATTTGCTTGAAAGGTTTTTACCAAAAAGATTTAGAGTGGTTTCAGGTTATATTGCCACCGCAGAGAATTTGGAAAAAGATGAGGATTTACCTCAATGTGATTGTATCATTGTTGACGCTTTTATACCATCAATTGCTAAATATGACAAAACAGATATTGAAATAGTCCCAGCTGAAGCTGTTTGTGGAATTATTGAAATAAAAAGAAGTTTGAACAAAAAAAGCTTAACTGAGGCTTTGGAACATCTTAGAAAAATAGTAGAAACTGCAAAAATTACAAAAACTAACCCAAACGAATATTTTTTAGGAAAGCCTACTACTTCTACGAAAACTGTTGATCTGAGCGGAGGATTTAAAAATAATCCACTGATTGGAATCATTAGCCTCCAAAATAAATTTACAAAAAACAAGGAATTTACAAAAAAGAAAAGAACTAAAGAAGAAATAAAGAATAGCTTAAGTTTTAACAATGATAATCTGTTAGATTTTATTTGGACACTTGATGGTTTTAGTCTCAAAACTGGCAAACCTAATGAATCAAATCCTGAAAAACCCCATATTGACCCACAACTTTGGGTAAGAGAAAATAATAACACTCATAAACTCTGGGCAACTGATCCTTGCGAAGATGACGAAATCACAGTTTTTTCAAGAATGATCGGCTTCATATTGGTTTATTTATCAAATATTGCTGGTAGACAATTAGAAAATGAAACTTTTGAGGGCTTCTTTATTGAAAATATTAAAAAATAGAAAATAAAACAAATCTATAAAAAACAAATCTTCATCGGTTCTAATAACTAAATTCAAATTATTGATTGGAAAAGTTATCTTTGAAGAGAATATGATAAGTCTTGTAAATATATCCTGATTTTTTAGGAAAGTTTGTGGTGCGTAAGGTTAAAAAATGAGATAGACTGTAAGCTCTGTTTGACAAAAATTTGAAAAACTGATTTGCTATTTTTAATTGACAAATTTGATTTAACGCATACTTTACACGCATTTTTTCGTTGATTTTTTTTATTAGTTTTTACCAAGTTTTTTATTTTTTATGTCTTACGCCGCCTCCAACATTACCGTTTTAAATGATCTTGAAGCTGTCCGTCTCCGCCCCGGAATGTACATTGGAAACACTGGCAAAGAAGGACTACATCGCTGTCTTGGTGAGGTTTTGGATAACTCTGTGGATGAATTTATGGCTGGACACGGCTCCAAAATTTTGTTATCGGTGGGCGAAAAAAACGGTAAACACTGGGCACTGGTAGCCGATGACGGGCGTGGAATTCCGGTAGATATCCACCCAGAAACTGGCAGACCCACAGTAGAAACTATTTTTACAGTTTTGCACGCTGGTGGTAAATTTGACCAAAAGAATTACCAATTTTCCGGAGGACTTCACGGTGTAGGAGCCAGTGTAGCCAATTTTTTGAGCGAGTATTTGGAGGTTTGGGTTTTGCGAGAACAGATGATTCACTATGTCAAATTTGCCCAGGGAGTGCCAGTTGGTGAGATTTTGTCTTTGCCAGAAAAAGAAATGCTAAGCCTTTTTCCAGAGCTGAAATACCAGACTGTCTGGAACAAAACTGGCACCGTGGTTAAATTTTTGGCAGATTCTACAATTTTTGAAGTTAGTCGTTTTGACCTAGAAGAAATCTATGAAGATTTGAAAAACAAGGCATATTTAAACAAAAAATTGGAAGTTACTTTCATTGATCACACCAAATCCTTGAAACCAGAAAAAATTGGCAACCTTGAAGAAAATGGTGAGAAAAGCGGTAAGAATGAAACTAAAACTGATGCCAAAAATTCCCAAAATCCAAATTCCCAAACTGAAAATGCCACTGATTTGAAAGCTGAAAACTTGATTGATTTGGCAGAGCAAGATTCCAGTCCTAATTCTAGCTTGGTACAAAGTAATGATAATTACAATATTTTTCGGTTTTATTATCCTCAAGGAATTTTGACTTATTTGGAAGATATTTGCCGTGGAGAAAAGCTCATTAGTCCAATTATCAAGGTTGAAGGGGGTTTAGATAATTTTCGCTTGGAAATGACTTTAACTTATTCCCAAAACTACAACGAAAAAGTTTTTGCTTTTACTAACGGGGTGGCAAATCCAGAGGGCGGAACTCATATTACGGGCTTCAAAACGGCTTTAACGCGAATTTTGAATAACTACGCCATGGCCAAAAATTTTATCAAAAAGGAAACTGAAAAATTCACCGCTGAGGATTTGAAAGAAGGACAAAGAGTAGTTTTGAGTCTTAAAATGACGGATCCACAATTCACGAGTCAAAGTAAAGTCAAGCTTGGATCAACGATTGCTCGTACTATGGTTGACAAAATTTTTAGTGAGAAGTTTAGCGAATTTTTGGAAGATAATCCCAGTATCGGTCAAAGTATTGTCCAAAAAGCCCAACTTGCGATGAAAGCAAGGCTAGCTGCCAAAGCTGCTCGTGAAAATGTGATGAGAAAAGGTGTTTTGGAAACTACCAGTTTGCCGGGAAAATTAGCTGATTGTGCTAGTAAAGATCCAGCTGTGAGTGAGATTTATATTGTAGAGGGAGACAGTGCGGGAGGAAGTGCAAAGCAGGGAAGAGACCGCCACACCCAAGCTATTTTGCCACTACGAGGTAAGGTTTTGAACACGGAAAAAGCTACTTTGGATCGTATTTTGAATTATGAAGGTATCAAAAATATGGTTATCGCCTTTGGAACTGGAATTGGCGATCGTTTTGATATTGACAAATTGCGTTATCACAAAATTATTTTAATGACGGATGCTGATGTTGACGGAGCCCATATTACCACTTTGCTTTTGACCTTTTTGTATAGATATATGCCAAGATTGATTGAAGATGGTTATGTTTATATGGCTCGTCCTCCACTTTACCGTATTCAATGGGGTAAAAAAGTAGAATATGTCTATAGTGATGTAGAGAAGATGGCACTGTTGGCTAAAATTAACCAAAATAACACTAATATTCAATTAGAAAATGATAAAAAAGCTGAAGAAAAAGCACCAGTTTTGGAAGGTGAAAATCTGAAAAATGTAGCTGAAAAAAACGAAATTAGCAAAAATTCAGAAAGCGAAATTGCCAGCCTTACTTTGCCAAGTGGAAAAACTGTCAAAATTGAAATTCAACGTTACAAAGGTTTGGGAGAAATGAACCCGGAGCAACTTTGGGACACCACAATGGATCCCTCAACTCGCCTTCTTTATCAGGTAACCATTGGTGAGGCAAAATTGGCAGATGAGGTTTTTGATCGCTTGATGGGCAGTGAAGTCGCTCCGCGTAAGGCTTTTATCGAAGAAAACGCTATTTTTGTGGAAATTGATAGTATTTAGTTTGAGTTTATATTTTTGAAATTGAAATATCGTATAACCAGTTGCTAAAAATTTCCCTCTTGTAGGGGGTGGCAACGAAGTTGACGTGGGTGTTTTCTATAGAGCTAAAATTACAATCAAAACCAAAATTTTTACACTAACACTACCAAAATAGGTTATTATTAAGAATAAAGTGAAGCAATCTTTTGGCACAATAATTTTAGAACTGTGTTTGATTTATCAATCTTTAAAATTTATTTTTTTGGGAATTGACCAAGTGAGTTGATTTTTTAAACTAACTAAAAACCACCATGTAATTTGAATTTTCAAACAAATAAAATCTGGTTAATTTTATTAAATTTTGCTAAATTATATGAAAAAGTTAATTTAAAGCAAGTGAGATATTAATTTGACTGACCTTTAATCAGCGGTTTCTCCTTACCCATTTTTTCATTCAAAGTTAAAATCATCAATTGTTCTTTAAATTCAATACAATCAATTTCAGGTGAAACTCTTTGTATAATTTCTTCTTTATTTAGTGACTCATCAAAAGTAAATTTACTTCCTTCATGGGCATGATAATGTTCAGCTAACATAAAACTATCCCCATTTTTAATTATCATGAAAGATGGTTTACCAGTATGTCCATCAAATTCATCTTTACTTGCAACATAAAGAATTTCTCCGTTATTCATTTTTTCAAAAATTTTTGCCAAAAGTATAGGTGATGTGTATTCAGAAAAGTTTTCTTCTTTTTCCCAAACTTTCTCAACTCTTTGATTTGTTAGGATTTCTCTAGGATCTTTTAAAATTTTTACAGAGTTTTTTAGAAAATCTTCAATATTTTCAATACTACTACCCCCCCCCATATTTTAAAGTTTTTACATATTCTGTTTTTAATGCTTTCAATCTTCTCAAGAATTGAGTTTTAATTCTTCTCTTTATATTTGGATATTTAGATATATCTTTTGGATATTCTTGATGAACAAAATCATATTTTGACATAATATATTAGAACCTGTCCTAAATCTCTCGCTTAACCCATTTTAGGCTACAACCACCTGTTAATCTTCGGCATAAAAGTCTTATGAAACCTAAAATAATTAACGATT
>JBIIDY010000111.1:0-5185 GCA_044238065.1 Limisphaerales bacterium
AAAGTAATGACTTTTAACCTCAAATCGTTGCTATAGCGAGACATATTTAAACTGTAGAAAATATTTTACTTTTTGTAAAGGTTTAATAGGGATTGGCTATATAACAAGAGAATTAACCAGTCAAAAGCAAATTAAGGGTCAATCACGAATGAAATGAAGTGATCTTGTGGTAAAAGGAGTGTTAAAAGATTGCTACGCTTTACTCCTGTGCTTGGTCTGGTTGTTCCTTCCAAATTCACTATCGCTTATTCACTTCGCTTCCGTACCCAAACCTTATTCGCAATGACAGAAAATTAGGAATTAACCGGTGCAAGTTGGTTTGGACTTGTGTTTACCAATTTCTAAAAAATTTTCCCAGCAAAAAGCTCTCCAAAAAAGGAGAGTGGATTTTGACTTTCTAACTTTATAAATTGGTGTTGTTTTCAGTATTTTCCATTGGACTTTGAGAAAAATCAGAACTGACAGAAGAATCGGAAAAATTGTTTATCCCATCACTCATAGCACCATCACTGAAACCGCTATTTGGATTGTAGGTTATGTCAGGGAAACCACTAGAAATACCACTTGGCATAGTGTTTGAAGCACCACTTGGCATATCACTTGTAATATTTTCATTGCTTTGAGGGATTTTACTTTGAATTTGTTTAGCCCCGTCAGTTTTGGAAACATCTTTCATAAATTCTTCTACAGATTTGGTGTTGGTTGGAATTGCCAAGTCTTTAACCGCATCGCCGTATTGAATGTTGTAATAAGTTGATTCTATAGTAATAACTTCACCAATAAGAGCTTTTACTTTAGGAGAAAGATTTTTGGTTGTTTCTTCAGTCAGAGTAACTACTGCACTAGATTCACCACCATAAATATCACCAGTACTTGCGTTAAGATAAGTCACAGAAGGTGGAAGTCCTAAAGTGTAGTATTTTTCCATTTCTTTATAGGAGTTAGCTTGTTGACTATTAACACTGGACATTTCGGAAAATGCCTTGTCAATGCCATCACGATACTCTTTTTCGGCAATTTTATTTTCTTCTTCGTTAAGATTTTTCAAAGGTTTGCCGTTTGACTCTGGAGCTGTGCCTGTGATTTTTTCGCTAGAAATAGCAATTTTTTTGATACTGGGATATCTGGAATACAAGAATTCTTTTAATTTTTGGTCTTTTGCTAGTATTTCAGGAGTTTTACTGCCAGCTTCAATTTGGATATTGAGGGCATTAGGCTTGTAAGTCATTACGATTGGGCGAAGGCTAACTTTGCCATTACCAAAATCTTTTTCCACTGGGGCTAGAACTTCAACTTTTTCAACAGTTTGGCAGGTACTTTGAGACAAGGTTTTGTAGGATTCCTCGCTGATAATATCACCAAATTTGACATCTGTTAGGGTTTTGAGTTCTCCAAAAATCTCACTCCAACCTTCTTGGCGTAAGGTTTCTTTGGCAGCATCTTTATTTTTGAAACTGTATTCGTAGTAGTTGGTAAGGCCGTTAGAGCTGTTAATATCGCTAGTTTTAAGGTTGAATTTATTGACATTGAATAACATTTTGTCCAAATCAAAAAAACCAGAAGCTTGTCCAGAAATATCGTTTGGAACAGTTGATAATAATTGGGTAGCGTTCATTTCCGTTAAAATCTCACTAAGAGAATTTGGATCAACTTTGGAATTGACTTCAAGGTTGGCACTAGCTTTTTTGGTGTTTGGGTTGATAGATCCACTAAAAATAGCTTCTAATAAAACTTTGTCGTTCGCAGCTGGTTTGATTACGGTTTTGCTAGATCCTGCAATGCCTTGGAAAATGTTTAATTTTTCGTTTTGAAGAATTTTGTAAAGATTGCTACATTGGTCAGGTTTGGAAAGGTCAAGAGTACTGAGATTTTGCAAAAGACCGTTAGCTTTGCCTTGGAATAATAAGTCAGTGCCAAGAGCAGCTTTGTGTTGACCGAGTGTGTCAAGACTTCTTGCCAAGACGGTGCGACCACCAAAAGGTATCAAAAAAGCGATGATAACGACAAAAAGAACCACGGCTGCAGAAAGTCCGGCGATAACTGGTTTGGAAAGTTTAGCCATAAAAAGTAGGTGAGAAAATTATGCAAGAAAAAATTGAAAATGAGTTGAAAACAATAGAATTTCCAAAACTTAATTTCCAAAACTTGTCAAATAAAATCTGTCTGCTTAATCTAAAATCTTTAAAAATAAAAATACACTCAAACCAACTTGTACCGGTTAATTCCTAATTTTCTGTCATTGCGAATAAGGTATGGGAACGAAGTGAATAAGCGATAGCGAATGTGGAAGGAATGACCAGACCAAGTGCAGAAGTAAAGCGACTAGGCGAACACAGTGAACAGAGCGTAGCCGAACAGACCAAAGGGAACAGAGCGTAGTGAAGCAATCTATTAAACTCCATATTTAGCTTTACTAGATTTTACCACAAGATCACTTTATTTCACTGGTGATGACCCTTAATTTGCTTTTGACTGGTTAATTCTCTTGTTATAGCCGTTTCATTTGTGATAACCTTGACCTCCATTCTTTGGATTTTTCAAGATTCAAGCTGCTATATTTACAAACTTTTTCAAATTACTAAGTATGAGTTAACGTGGGTTTGGTTATAAAATGATCGGGTTTTCAAGGCAATGTAGTGAACTTTTTGTAATAAATCAATCACTTGCGGTTAGTTCTGTCCAGTTGTAATTGTCAAATTGTAGGTTGAAATTAAAAAGTGTAACAAAATCCCCACTTTGGCAACTAGACTAATAGAAACAAATGGAAACAAATAGAAACTTGCAAGTTTTTCACAAATCGTTCTAAATTAAACCGTGCCTAAACTTCAAAATCAGGATCAGTGGTCAAAATACTGGGATAAAGCCTACGGTTATTTTTGGCGTCGCCTTAGCAACAAAAGCCAGATTGAAGATTTGGTGACCGAGAGTTTGCACGCCTTTTTTTTGACCGAGCAGAAAATTGACAACGAGGAAGCCTTTTTTTGGGCAATTGTGCGAAATAAATTTCTTGCCCACCTCAAAGCCAAAACCAGCAAAACCCGACAAATCACCACTTTGGATGAAGACAAAATTTTTCCCAATTCAACAAATTCGCTAATTGATCTTTTGGACGAATACGATCCATTTTATCAAGAAAAAGTCGCTAAACTTCTCAAATGTGTCCAGAATCAACTCACAGAGCAAGACGCCAGCATCGTGGAAATGTCGGTAATGTGTGATTTTACCTCTGCCCGGGTTGCCAGTGAACTGAATTTATCAGCGGGAAATGTCCGTGTCCGCCTTAGCAGAGCCTTGAACAAACTCCGTGAAAAGTGCCGCCAGATCTGGGAGTAGATTTGTTATAATTCGTGCCAACTAGTATAGATTTTAGTTTTTCAATTGAAGATATTGATATTTACAAACTACAGGGTGTCATCACGAATAAAATGAAGTAATCTGGTGGTAAAATCTAGTAAAGCTAAAAAAGATTGCTTCGCTTTGCCCTGTTTCCTTTGGTCTATTCACTACACTTCTGTTCACTGTGTTCACCTAGTCGCTTTACTTCTGCACTTGGTCTGGTCATTCCTTCCACATTCGCTATCGCTTATTCACTTCGTTCCCTCACCTATACACTTCATTCGCAGTGACAAACAAGCCCGCAATGACGTGAAAATCACGAATTAAGCAGAGCAAGTTCATGTGGTTTTGGGTATAACAACAAAAAAACCTTCGCAAAAAGAGTTAAGTTTTCACAAAGGTTGATGTTCTTTAATCTACAAAAAAAATTAATTATTACTTTGAAGCTGATCTTTTTGAATTACCAATTTTATGTATTCAAAACTTGTAATTCTGGTAAAGTGATAGCCATTACTTGAGCGCTGGCTTGGGGAATAGTCTCACCTTGCATAGCTTGTTGAACCATAACATTTTCATTTTGGGCGGCAGGTACATACTGAATTTGTGTACTACTAAACTTATCATTGGAGACTTGAGAATTTCCAAGAATAGCAACTTGGACTCTAGCACCATTAGCATTTAATAACAAAATGCGCCATTTTCTGCCAGGTTGATTATACTCAACATTCCTTACAACGGTATAACCACTTTCCAAAAAAATATCATCAGCTTCTTCGTGTGGGTTGTAAATATAAATCTGGTCACCATTTTTGACACCTCTTGACTCAATAAAAATCCTATCCGCACCTTTACCAGTATCTACATAGCTGTATTTGAATTGAGTATTGCCACGGTTATTAGATGGTATAATGTAGATTTCGTCAGTACCATCGTCGCCCCAGACCCAAGCACCGTCAAGATCAGAATAGATTTTGTCATTACCTTTACCACCATAAATCCTATCCAATCCCTGTCCGCCAAAAATTGAGTCGTTACCTTCGCCTCCAAGCAGTATATCATTACCACGATTTCCCATAATCAGATCACCGTCAAGATCGCCAAAAACGGTATCATCACCGTCACGACCAAAAATGGTATCGTTACCTTTCCCACCGTAGATTTTGTCATTTGCGACACCACCTGTTATTTTGTCATTGCCATCATAACCATAGATAGTATGGGGAACAGTGTTAGGGACAACAAGGTTATCGTCACCAGCAGTTCCAGCTATTGAAGCAAAAGGCTCTCCAACTGTAGTATTTTGTGCCAAGGTATTGACGGGAAAAGTAGATAAAACAGAGCCTAAAATCACTGTGGACACTAAAATTTGAGAGAAGAGTAGATTTTTCATAAAAATTATAATTAAAATTTAAAAGTTGTAATTATTACAGCATATTTTTTGGATACTGTCAAGAGATATCATTTAGGCTTTTTTTAGGCTTTTTTAGATATTTTTCATTAGTTCTATAGACTAAATTAATTTTTACAATTTTTTTTTTGAATCTTATATCAATTTTTTAAATTTGTCGTTGTTATTTGTTGTTATACCCAGTCCCACATTAACTTGCACTTGGTAATTTTGAAAAACTGAAATACAAGCTAAATGGTGTCATCACGAATGGAATAACTAGACCATACAAGAGAATTAACCAGTAAAAAGTAAATTAAGGGTCATCACGAATAAAATGAAGTGATCTTGTGGTAAAATCTAGTAAAACTAGGTGTGAAGTGAAAAGATTGCTTCGTTAGCCTCTGTTCCCTTTGGTCTGTTCGCTACGCTCTGTTCACTGTGTTCGCCTAGTCGCTTTGC
>JBIIDY010000112.1:0-5149 GCA_044238065.1 Limisphaerales bacterium
ACATAAATGGCACGAATTGAAGCAAAGGCTGAGAAGTTTTTACGATTATTCTGTTGATTTTATAGAGAATTTATGTATCCAAATTAACTGTATGAGTGTAAAGGTTTAATAGGGATTGGCTATAAAATGGGTTTAGTCTAGTGACGAGGAGAGTTGAGGTGAGGCAATGAAGTATTTAGAGTTGATTAAAAAGTGTTAGAATAACTTGACAATCACAATAATTTTGCCAAACTTGAAATCCCCCATCACTTCGTGCTGACCCCTTTAAAAAGGGGAGATGGATAAGCCTACAACCAAAAAATGAAGTTTAGGTATGTTCAACGGTCAAATGGTGTGAGTTACATTACTCTCATTTCGGCAAATTGCGGAGTTTTGAAAATTTGTTGTTCGCAAAAGGGGCAATGTCGCTTGCTGGTTGGCTATTTTGGTTATTTGGCATTTGGTTATTGACTGGCTGTTGATTTTGGGGAAAATTGGTAATGTTGTTTGTGCCTTGTTGACGATTTGGCTGATTCTGGAATTGATTTTGTTGAGGTTGGTTTCGCGTTTGGTTTGATACTTGACCTGGGTTTTGAGAAAAGTTTCCGCTGGGTATATTTGGTAAAGTGCGAGTTTTCTGTGTTATGGCTGGCTCCTCAAGGTCGTTCGCTCCGTCTCCATTGCTGTCAATAAATTCCGCAATTTCACCTGCTGTAATCACCGTTCCAGTTTTGCCAAGATTCAGTCCGCCTTTACCTTGATATTTGCTGGTCGCCTCCGCCAAAGCCATTCTCTGGATTTCTTCTAGCTCCTCCGGACTCAACTTAGAAAACTCATAATCATCAACCAACTCTTGAATCTCTGGGGGTAGATTACCTTCATAGATCATTTCTAGGAACTCAATTCTTTCTTCTTCAGTTGCTAAGTTTTCGTAGTAATCATCAATAAATTCATTCATATTGTCCAAATAGAGCATTTCCAGCATTAACTTTTTATCACTTACCTTTGCGTTGACATTTATCCACAACTCATCTAATTTTAGCTTTTTAATTTGAATTTCTTCAGTTTCTGTGGTTTTACGACCATTTATTTTTTTACCAACTTCAAAAAAGTCAAACAAAAATTTCTTTATATGTTCTTTGTAGAATAAGTCCCAATCGTACATTTTACGGATAAGTTGAAAAAAATTATCCCAAATTTTGGCAAGAGATGGAGACAGTCCTTTGGGAGGATAAAGGCCCAGCTCTTTGTTAATTTCAGCTTCCCCTTGTGAAATTTCCTTATTAAGATTATCAAGCTCTTGAGTGAGGACTTGAGTTGATTTTGTTGGTGAATTAACTGGCATATTGAGAAATTATGAAAAGTTATAAATTTTAAGTTTGTTTAGGGTATCCTGCACCTACTAAGTCACTTTCGTTATCAAAAACATCTATAATGTTGCCGCCATTATCATAAACCCTGTATCCTACCAATTCCACATTTTGACCTGAACGATTTATAATCGGCCTATTAAATTTCTCTATTGTGTTGTAACTAGGTGTAGTGGGAGGAGTCGGTGCAACCGGAACATTGACATTTCTAACTGTTAGACTAGGATCTAGACTTACTTGATCATACAGGTCAATATTACCTTTGGTAATAAAGTCTGCGTCAACTTTATTTGCATCACTGACAGCACCCTTAACAATACTGCGAATGCTGTCTTTACTTGTAGAAATTTGATTTTGGACAGCTAGAGAGGTGTCTTTGGCAATTCTAATATCATTAAGCCTAGAATTTCCTTGTGTGGCGATTTTTTTGGCTAGCGCATTCATGTCAGTAATAACACCACCAGTTACAAGCGTACTTAATTCTGGGGTTGCTGATACAAACCGATAATCACCAGATCCTGGAGAAGTTTCCTCTATTCCATTATTAGCACTTTCAGTTATCGCCTGATTTAATTGACTGAATTTTTTGGCACCATCTCCAGCTGATAAGTTCAAGAAATAATCGGACTTAATACCATAATCACTGTCTATAGATTGATTTTGATTTTGAGCAAAGCGGATATCTTCGGAAACTTTGGCATTACCAAGAGTATCCCTATAAACATCATTCTCATCTTCCTCAAAGATTTGTCTGAGCTGTTCTGGAGTACTTGCCACCGCCGTTGCTTTTCTAAGTTGTTCTATAGCTAGAAGCTGTGCATTAGAAGCTGTTTGACCGTTGGCATAGCCTGCTCCCAAAAGTCCTCCAAAGTTGGTTTGAGCCTGACTAACAATATCTTGCCTCACAGTATTTGATTTGAGAGCATTAACCAAAGCTCTGCGGACTAATGTCTGACCTTTTGCTTGCTCGTCAGGATCTGAAGATGCTAAGAGCCTAGCTACTTCTGGGTTGTTTTTCTTATATTTGCCTGCTAACGCAGTGTTTTTAATTCCTAAAATAACATTACCAAGCGCATCCGTTGCATCATCCCAGCTTTTAGTCGCTATCTCCCTTACCCCAACTTCAAACTCAGCTGCAGTAATTTTATCAGTTCCAAATTCACGAATATATCCGCTCTTTCTTTCTTCTTCTTTGATTATTGCATATTGAGCTTCTTTATCAGCCTCTAATAAGCTTGAAAGAGCGACTTGCTTAGTTCTTGCTGCAATACTAGATTTAATTTGTTTATCATTAGTAAAACCAACCTGTCCAGTAATTCCATCAAGCGCTTCTAGTGTTAGCTCATCGCTTGGATCTGTTATAGCCAGAGAAGAGAGAGCAGAGCCAGCTTCCTTAACCATCCTACTAACCTCTTTATTTGCATAACTCAAGCTATTACCGGTATGAAGTTTATCGCCAAATCTTTTTTGCATTTCTTCTTTACTCAAAACTGAGGCAATTCCTTTAAGAACTTCTGGACTGGTTATATTTACTGGAACTTTAAAACTGTTGGGGTTGGCCAATATTTCGTTACCTATTCTTTTACCTTCGTCAATTTGACTTTGTGTACTAGGAAGAATATCTGGAGTAGATAACTTGAGTTTTTCTAGAGCATCATCACCACCAACTTCTTGTGAAATATTATCATATAATTGTCTTGTGATTGCTTTACCTTTTTCATTACCAAGCCAAGCGTTATAAATTTCACTATCACTGGCTGACATGATTACAATGTCATTCACAGCTTGAGTGTAAGATTCTCTAAGTCCTGGTGGCCATTTGGAAATATCTTCATCAAAGTTTTTAAGAATATAGTCTATTTTATCCAGCGTCGGCTTTCTTTTAGGTTTGCTCTTGTCTGTACCATAAACTGCCTGTTTTGCTTGAGAAACTGCTGCTTTAACCTGACCGTTGTAATATTTCCTGTTTTTTGTCACATCTTCACCATACAAACCTTTAAATTCACGAGTATTAGGATTTTTATCAATTTCATCAGCTTCAGCTTGGGTTTTAGCTTTTGCTCTACGGTCAAGCTCCCTATTAAGCTCAATTTCTTTTTTTATTCCAGCTTGGTTGGCTTTAATATTCAAACTGCTCTTATCCCAAACACGAAACTTTGTGTCTTCGTAATATGACTGTAATGCAATTGGAGCAGCGGCAAACCAACTTCCACCACCCTTTAAAGCATTTCCCAAAACATTAAGTCCAAGCCCACCTTTAGTACTTTCCATTTTATCTTCTAATCTCTTCTTTTTTGCTTCTAGTGCAGTTTTTTCCTTAGTAAGCCTAGCTGCTTTGGCAGTATCACCTGCGGCAGTGGCAGTAGCTATCTCAGCAGTTTTTTTGGTAATTGCTTTTTCTGTAACATCTATACCTCCTAATTTACTTGTTTTAATCCTATGTTTTGCGTAATTTGTTAAATCTTTACCCACTTCCCACTTGCCGATTTTCATGTTACTAACTTTATCCCCCAGTTTGCCAGTATTAACACCAAGGGCAGCTGCACCTCCACCAACTACTCCAGCGCCAGTTTTCAGCATATTCCACCCAGTTTTAACCGCACCTAGTGCCATTTTGGCAAGTTCGGCGAATTGCTTTTCAAACCAACTTACCATTCCCTTGAAGGTCAAAATTACCACGATAGCCAAAAAAGCCCCCATCAAAATAGTCAGCCCGTCTTGACCACCGGCAATTTCCCCAAAATCCGCAAAAACATTAACTCCAGAGTTACTTGCTTTGAGGTTTTGAATGCCTGCGTTGGCTGCCGACCCAAAAGAGCGAGCCATAATGTTGACCAGAATCAGACCAAAAATAAAGGCTGGATAAAACATCACCCATTTCCAAAAATAATCTACCCATTTCGTCGCGTATTGCTTCAGTCCTTGGATAGGGGAAATGTAGGCAGCGAGAGCAAGGGGAGAAAGCACAATCAAAATCCATAGGCCAATTATCCGCATAATCGCCAGCATTGTCGCTTGCCAAAAAGCGGTTATCGCCATCCACGCAATCACACAAAAAGCAATTTCCATGGCCGTGATAGTTATCAAACTACCATTTCTACCATTGATTGTCAATGTTTCCCCGAGTATCTGTCTAGGATCGAGAGATGTGAAGAGATTTCCAGCTTGATCTCCGATTCCTGTAAAAGTCGCACCATAATCACATTTAGTATTAGTATTTGCTATTTGAGAAGCTCCAGTTTGCAAAGCAGTTACCGCCGTAGTTGATGGTGTTGGGGTTGGAGGATTTCCCGAAGCAGCTTCAATATTACCACAACGGATAACTGAAGCTCTGGCAATACCATCCACCAGTCCGTTAATCAAGGCAAAATTAGCCCTTTTAGGATCAGATTCGCTGACCGCGTAGGCTCCAATCATAATTTCGCCCAAGCCCTGTGTAACATTGACGATCGAGGCGCTACCAAGCAAGGTAAAGTTGAGAACGACCGTAAAAACGATAATGTTCAAGAAAAACTGCTCCAATTTGACTTTGAGTTTGGCAATATCCAGAATGTAACCAAAACCAACAAAAATAAAAGTACTCAAAACCAACATATTCGCAACCCCCACGACGATTCGCCAAGGATCCGCTGCCACATTGACAAAATCAGCTCCAGCCGGGTTTATCCTAAGCACGATAATAAACAAATAACCCAACATCCAAATTCCAGTAATCAAGAGCCAACCTGCAATATACGCAATAATCAAAACAAAAACTGAAACGATTAGAAGTATAATGTTGATAATAGCTCCGAGACCTT
>JBIIDY010000113.1:0-5090 GCA_044238065.1 Limisphaerales bacterium
AACTACGAAAGGTTATTTAGATCAACTAAATCGTTAATTATTTTAGGTTTCATAAGACTTTTATGCCGAAGATTAACAGGTGGTTGTAGCCTAAAATGGGTTAAGCGAGAGATTTAGGACAGGTTCTCAAACACTAGAAAATATTAAAACTCGCGAAGCTTTTAAAACTTATTATTCAGTTTTTAATAATTCAAATGGCGACCGATAGTGATAGTGAAGGATTTGAGATTTTATTAGAATGTATTAATGGATTAACTACAAAGCTGCTTCAAGATAATGATCCTAAAAGCCAAATAAAATTTTTACTCCAAAGTTTAGAAAGCCTGAAATCTAAAAAACCTACAGCTGCGGAAATAAATCCAGAAGTAAACACGCCAGTTTCAAGTTTGGACACCATTACCACTTCACCGGAAATCAGCCCACACATGGATTTAGAATTGGCAGAAATTGTTAAGTATTACCCGCATTATCCCAAACTAGAAAAAATGATAGCCGAGATAGAATTTCCGGAACAATTTCCATTTACTCAAACAGTGTTAAATTTAGACTCAAACAGAGCAGCCAACCTACTGTCTTATTTTTTCAGAGGAATTATACATGGTTATGAAAAGCAGTATACAGGTACAAAGGGGCCACGAATTGTCTTAGAAAGTGGTAATTTTGTTCAGATCTTTAGAGCTATTTATTTGACTGGGGCAAAACTTAAGCAAAAAACACTTAAAATACGTCAGATTGGAGCTACTATAACTGAACAAGATATTTTTGGGGCATTGGAAGAAAAGGCAATGAGAGGAAGAATAGAATATATCAAAAGTCAAATTCAAAGGTAAAATTGATTTGTGATCTAAAACTTGCCAAAGCTATGACTCGTAAAGCAAAAGTCTTTGGAGTGTTGGAATGTGGCAGTAAAGCTGTGATTCTTGCCGATCAAGAGAAAAATAAAAATCTTTTGGAAGGTGCGGGTGATTTTATACAATTTCAAACGGGTATCTTTAAAACTGGGATAAGATTACTTTGTATCTCAGGGTGTCGTGAAAATTAGGAATTACCAAGTGGAAGTCAATGTGGGTTTTGGTATAACAGCAAATAGCTTTAAAATTGTTCTTGCCGAAAGTAAAATAGGAAAAACTGAAAAAAATAGCTTGAAACAGCTAAAAAGTAATTACAAACATTTCAGAAAATTAGCTAAAAACATTTTTGAATATACATAAATTAACCTCGCAGATTTTAGGTTTTTTGAATTTCGTCGTCCAAAAGCATCAAGCTATTTCAGCTGCTCTGGGCTCAAAAGTCTGTCGTAGCGGCGACCACCAAACATAATCGTTGGAATTTTTATAGTGCGAACCCTGTTTTCTACAATATCTTTTTGTCTCTCAAGACTTTGGGAAATTTCCGCCGAATTGGCTTTTTGTTCAATTTCTCTTATTTGATCAACTGAAAAACCGATTTCAATTAATAATTCTGCCAATTTTGCTTTAGCCTGAGTTTCGTTATACATCAAGTTAAACTCTTCCTGCAAAGTTGCCTGTTTGACACCTGGTAAAGTGAATAATTTTTCCAAAAGTTGCCAATCTGCTGGAATATTTTTTTGTTCAGTGTTTTGTTTTTCTGGTGTCATTTTTTTGACCGCTTCCAGATATTTAGCTCGCAAAACAGAGTGTTGGAATTTGTAGCCACTGGCAGTTGTTTTATCAGGAATTGGGTAAAGCAAATTAGTCAAATTATACTTTTGTTCAAAGCCAGCTTGTTTGATATTTTTGAATAATTCTTTACAAAATTTACAACCAGGATCAATTATTTCTAGGGCAATTTTTTGGTTAAATTCCTTGATTTGTTCAGGGGAATTTGTAGCTTTAGTGTCAAAATTAAAACCATTATAAAAAGTTGAATTTTCGGTTAAATAATTGGTTGGTTGCCATGTTTGAAAGCGGTCAGGAACTCGGCTAACAGTTTGAGCAAATGTTTGAAAAGGGGAAACTACCCACTCTCCAAGTTTGTTTTGACTAATGGCGTCGGGAAGTGATATTTGTCCACTAGAAACACCACAAGCCTCACCAGAAAGAGAGCAGCTCTCGCCACTGGCAGGATCGCAAGTATCATAAACCCACAAATTAAGTCCAGAAAGACTAACCGAAACCAAACTCCAAACATTGATTACAACAAATAGAAAAGCCCAGAAAGTAAAAGTTTTATCTAAGAATTTGGCGAACTTTGGATATTTGAAAATGATTTTGCCTAAGAATTTGTTTTTTAGCTCTTCGCCAAGATTGATATCGCAAGGTTTGAGCGTGGCTTTTTTGACTACACATTGCCAAGATCTAGCAAAAAGTTGCCTGTATTCCGGGAAAAAACCCAAAATTGGAAAACAGAGCAAGAAAATCACGAAAGCCAAAATACAGAGCATAGAAAATAATTCAAAAGGTTTGATTAAAAACTTAAAAAGGAATTTCCAAAAATTTTCCACCACCCAAATTCCAGTTTTTGACTCTTTTCAGTGGGAGTTTTCATAGGAAATTACAAGATGAGTATAATTTTATTTTTATAGCTTTTTTACAGCTAATCTGTATTCACCTTTAATCGGGCTAAAACCCTCAGTTAGCTGTATGGTTCAAATATGGACTGGCTATAAAGATGGTTTACAAGCTAATTTGGATACTTGGACTCATTGTAGTCGCAATATGAATACTTCGCAAGTACTTTTTCTTGATAACGTCAGGCTTTGCTTTTTCAATAGCTTCAATCGCAGCTTTTAGATTTTCTACTATTTTAGCCTGATCAAAACTTGGATTGATTCTGCCCACCAAAAAGTGAACATTTCCAGATTTGTCGTTTTTAAAATTAACTCTTCCACCCATAAATTCTTTGACAAGAGCCTCAATATTGTCGCTAACAGTACCATTTTTTGGGTTAGGCATCACTCCAGCGGTTCCAAGAGTTCTAGCAATAACTGGTAATTTTTTCATCATTTCAGGTTGGGCGATGGCGATGTCAAAATCAATTTTTTGGGTAGTTTTAATTTCTTCAATCAACTCGTCAGAACCAGCTTTATAACAGCCTAATTTGGTCGCCAAATCAACATTTTCAGGATTGACAAAAGCGGCGATTTTGACTTTTTTGCCATTTCCGTGAGGTAAAACTACATTGCTGCGAACTAATTGATCGGATTTGGTTGAGTCAATTCCTAATTTTGCGTGAATTTCTACGCTGACACCATCCTTAAAATTTGGATTTTCCAAGCTAAAAAGTAAAGCAACCGCTTCTTCTAGTGCCAAGCTTTCTCGACCTGCTAGAGCTTTATCAATTTTTTGTAAATTTAGTTTCCATTTTTTGGAGCGACCAAGCCCTTTATTTGCGTGGACAGTTTTATTTTGTAATTCGGTGTTTTTTGCTTTGACAGTGTTTTTGCTGTTTTTTGCTTGTTTGCTAGTGCTAGTTTTGGACATAAATAATAATTGGTAATAACGATAAAAAATCTCCCAAAAAGCTTGTTTAGTAAAATAAATTTGAACAAACTGAAGATAATTTCATTCAACAGAAAATTAGTTTTTTTGTCAAATCTTTTTTTAAAATTTGCTACATTTTACATTTCTTAAATTTTTGTTTTGGCGAAAGTTTCTAAACCTGGATATTTTCCAGTATATTTTTGCGGACTACGATAGATTTTACAATGAATAAAAAAAGCATAAAATGTGAAAATTATCGTTAAATTTCAAGTGAAAATGTATCTAAAAACTTCTTTTTGAAGGGGTCAGAGCGAAGGATGGGGTGATTTTTGTGTTAAAAATTGTTCATAGGAATTGGTCTAATAAAAATCAAACGAAATTAGGGGATGGAGCTGATTGTCAAGAGTTTCAAATTTTTATTTTAAGTCAATTTCTAAGTCAAAAAACCGAAATTTTGTATTTAGAAAACATACTGAAAAGATAATTTTTTCATTTTTCGCTATCTTTTTTCAGAGAAATTTCAATGTTTTTTTTAGATGTTTTAATTTATTTTTTGGAGTTTTCAAATCAGAATTTACAGAAAAATTTAGGGTAAATTGGAATGTGTTTAGAATAAATCTTGACATTATTTTTATAATTAATCTTGTATTTTCCTTGACTAGCTTTTTTTAACATTTTTTACAAATTTTACCCAGTATATGCCAAACAAACAAGACACTCACCAAACTTTTTATCATACCAACCAAACCTACACCACTTTTTTGGTTAACCAGAATAAAAAAGACTTTGAAAAATTCGCTGATTTGATCGTCAAATATTCCCAAAGCGAACGAAAAGAAGGTCAGGAAATCCAAAAAAAAAATACCTTGAAGTTGGCTGTGGTACCGGTATTACCCTAGAGCTTTTAGCCGAAAAATCTAATTTGGAACTGGCAGGGGTGGAAATATCCCAAACTTCCGCTGAAATAAGCCAAAAAAAAGGTTTCAACGTGATGGTTTATGACGGTTATAAATTGCCGTTTGATAATAATTCCGTGGATGTTGTAGGTTCTATCAATGTTTTGGAGCATACGGACGATACAGAAAGCTTTCTCAATGAAATTTTTAGAGTTCTCAAACCTGACGGAATTTTTGTTTTGGTATGCCCTAATTTTTTGAGTATTACGAATAGTTATCACGCTCACACTGCTGGTTTTCCCCAAAAAATCAAGAACTTGTGCCAAATTATCAGCAAATTTTTGACGCCAGGTTATGAGTTTGAGAGAATGGCAACAACCGAAAGAGAGGATTTTCACGCTGACGACGATGCTTGTGTCGTAACTAACCCGATTGACATCAAAAAATGGGCAAAATCTCACAATATGTCCGAGCTTTATTGGTCTAGTAAAACTACTTATGGTTCTGGAATAGCCGAAAAACTAGACGTTTCTTTTTTGAGATATTTTTTTGGTAGTAGTGCTTTCGTTTTCAAAAAATCCAAATAAATAGAGCTGAACCCAAATCCACATTAATTTTAACAGACAAACCAATAAAAATCCACAGAACTTCCCTATCACTACACTCTGTTTCGCTACGATACACTTGGTATGGTCGTTCCTTCCACATTCGCTATCGCTCATTCGCCACAGCTCCCGTAATCCATTTTTTT
>JBIIDY010000114.1:0-5063 GCA_044238065.1 Limisphaerales bacterium
TATACATAATTTTATATGTCCAAAATAAAAGTAACACAACTAAATGGTAAACCCTCAGTAAAAATTCTAAAAAATAGAATAAAAAATATTGATAGCAGCTATAACAATCCTTGGGATATTCTTGCCGAATTAACACAAAACTCTGTTGATGCGATCAAGCAAAGATCTGATGTTGAAACTGGTAAGATTGAAATTTTTATCGATGCTAGAAACAAAGCTATAGAAATAACTGATAATGGTATTGGTATTAAATCTGATGAAATTCAAGAATTACTTTCTTTAGACGGAACTAACAAAAGAGATGATGATAAAACAATTGGTGAAAAAGGTGTTGGCTTAAAATTTGTGATTTTTCAATGTAATGATTTTGTTTTAAAAAGTTACAATCCAAACTCAACTCCTGTAAAAGTAACACTAGAAAATGCTTATAATTGGAAAATAGGAAAAGTTCAAGATGAAATTGAGTTTGATATAGATAAAGAGCAAGGTAATGATGTTATAGGAACTAATATTCGCATATCAGAGGTAGAAAATTTTGATATTTTTGATTTAAATATTAAACAGATTGAATTTGTATTGAGAACTAAAACAGCTATAGGTAATGTTCTTAAAAAATTAGGTAAAGATGATAAAGACGTTAAAATAACACTTAAATATAGGGCAAAAAGTAGTAATGATTTTGAAGAGAAAGAGATTAGTTATAAATTTTTAGCGATTGACGAAAATTTACAGCAATATGAAATTTTAAATGCTGAGCATTGTCTTACTTTTATTGAACAATATAAAGATTATCCCAATAAAATTGTCGCAGAATTTAAGGGAAAAATATTTGAATTGACACAAGAATTTGATACAAATGGGAGAAGAATTGTTATTAAATATTGGTATTTATCTAGTAATAAGAATTTTGAGGAAATAAACTTAAAATATAATGGAATTATTACTGAATTGTTTGATAGAGAAAAATTTGATTACATTGGCTTCCAAAAAGGTATAACCACATCTGTAAAAGGAATGCCAACAGGAATCTATCTCAAAGAACCTCAGACTGGAGCTGCTGGATATTGGCCTAGATTTTTTATAATTATCGAAGATCCAAAACAGAAATTTGATATTGGTAGAAAAACTATAGATGAGAGTATACATGGTAAAACCAAAACAATGTATTTGGATAAGATTCGAGAAGCGTATAATAAATATTTTTTGCATATTACACGTTATATTCCGTCAGATACATCAACGAATCTAGCTGAACCAGATCCAGTGGAAGTATGGGAATCTATAAATAGAAAAACTGATCTAGGTGTTGCAGATATTAAATTTCGTAAAATTCCTGACGATCAAGAGGCTGGCGTATTTGCACTTTTTTTTGAATGCTTAGGTAAAGATATAATCAAAGAAATAGAACCGTTTTATTGTTCTTATAAGAATCAATATGATTTGTATGTCAAAATAAAAGGTGAGCGTAAAATAATTGAGTTCAAATCAAAAATTAGCAAGTTAATAAAAGATTTGATAGATTTAACAAAGTTATTTAAACATATAAATTGTCTAGTTTGCTGGGATGTAGACAATAAAGATATTGAAAAGTTTAAGAATAATGGCGTTGATTTAAGTCCGGTTTATAAAAGTAGCTTTGCTGAAGAAGATTTTCCTAACGCTACACATAGACTAACTCGCATGGGAAGTGATCCTATCTATGTTATTGATTTAAAAGTGGTTTTAGAAAATTATAAAAAATCACTTACTTAAACCGTCTTAAACATCTCCACCTCTTAAAAACTGAAAATAATTTGAGAATTTTTACATCTCTTACCCATAAGATTTAACGCTAGAAATTGAAATAATCAAAGAACTGGTATTAAACATGGAATTATGAAACATTGTAATAAATTCACTGGCAAAATTGATGTTTATTATTTTACGTAAGAATTGACACGTTTTTGGGTATAAAAAAACCACTCACGGAATGAATGGCTAAAATTGTAACTAAATCTGAACAAAGTTTTTGAAATGGTTAATTTTTTGAAATGGTTTCTTTGAAACATGGGTTTATAATTTATTCAAATTTGAGTAAAGTTGTAGCAACAAAATTAACTTTGCCTTTATAAATAAAATAACCCATCGTATAAAATTCATTACCAGCTTTACATATTTTGACACTGCCACCAAGTCCCATTGAGTTTTCAGAATAAGTCCCACTTGGAAGAGTGGTCACTCTTTGACAGTTATTATCTCGCAAATTAACACCACCTCCGCTTGGATTATTAAGGCGAACTTTGTCTTGAGTTGTATAAGTTCCACTACTTCCATTATTGACTTTTTTGACAAATTTGGCGGCAACATATTGATCTGTTAATTCTGTATTTCTATTACCAAAAACAGCACCATAGTTGAGCAATTCCACATCTTCTCCTCCAATTTTACAAAGTAAAGGAATAGGAGCTCCACCACCAAAATAAAGAGGCTCTCCGTAACCAGCTTGATCGACTATTTGACAATTACTATTACGAATATTAATCCCATTTGGATGGGTTACAATCATATATGCTGGACTATCTTCAGCACTTACAGAAATTTTTGGCAAACTAAAAGTTAAAACTGAAGTAACTAGAATTAAACTAGACGATAAAATGGTTAGGTTTTGGAAATAAGATTTGGAATTACTAAAAATTGACATAAAGGTTTTTTGGTTTAAAAAATATTTTTACTATGGCTCAATTTTGGTATAAACTATTTTTCCAAAACATCTTTAATTTGCAAAAGTCGGTTAAATTTGGCAACACGTTCGCCACGAGCAGGAGCTCCAAGTTTGATAAATTCGCTCATACTAGCAAAGGCAAGGTCGCTAATAAAATCATCACTGGTTTCGCCACTGCGATGACTGACTGCGGTAATGTAATTGTTAGCTTTGGCGTCGTTAATCATCTGACAAGTTTCCAAAACCGAACCAATTTGATTCAATTTGATCAAAACTCCGTTGGCAATTTGGTTGTTCAAACCTACTTTCTGGAATCTTTCAGGGTTTGTCACGAATAAGTCATCACCAATCAAGTGAATTTTTTCGCCAAGTTTTTTGGTAATAATTTGCCAGCCCAAAACGTCATCTTCGCCAAAAGCATCTTCAATCGAAATAACTGGGTATTTTTCACATAAATCGGCATAAAAATCAGTCAAACTGGAAGAGCTAAATTCTTTGCCATCCACGGTGTAAAGATTGGAGTTTTTGTTATAAAATTCACTAGCGGCACAATCCATTGCAATTTGGCATTTTTCAGTGTCAAAACCAGAATCAGTAATTGCTTTTTGTAAATAATCCAAAACTTCGTAACTGGTGGGAATATGAGGGGCAAAACCACCTTCATCACCCAAAGAAATACTATGCCCGTCTTTTTTGAGATTTTTCTTGAGAATGTGGTAGATTTCGCTCGCCATTTGGACATCATTTTCAATGCTTCCACTATTTGGCACAACCATAAACTCCTGAATCGCAAGCCCAGAATCCGCGTGCGCTCCACCATTGACTACATTACACATCAATCTTGGAAAAGTGTTGACAGTTGCCATCGGTAGATTAGAAAAGTAAAGTCTTCTCAAGTATTGGAAAAGTTCCAAGCCGTGTAAGTTGGCAAAGGCACGATGCATCGCCATAGAAACTGCTAAAATAGCATTAGCTCCAAGCTCTGATTTGTTGTGGCTAGAATCTAAAGACAGCAATACTTTATCAACTTCTTTCGCGTCAACAAATTCACGATTTAGCAATTTTCCAGCAATTTTTTCGTTGACATTATTGACTGCCATTTTCACGCCTTTACCGCCAAAGTCCATCTGTCCATCCCTGAGCTCCAAAGCTTCGTAGCTCCCAGTTGAGGCTCCGCTTGGAACGCTGGCACTACTAGAAACTTTACGACCTTGTTGATCCAAAGTAATTTCACAAAAAACAGTAGGAAGTCCACGAGAATCCAAAATCCAACGTGCAAAAACTTGAGAAATAATAGCCATAAAAAATTAGAAATGAAAAAAAATTGAAGAAAAGTTAAAAAAATAATTTGGGTAAAGTTGAGCTATAAATGAGTTTTTAACCTGAATTTAGACTTTAAAGTAATAACTTATCTGTCATCAAGTAAAATCAAAGTAGTATCAACACTATTTAAAGACTAATAAATTTATTCTAATTTTGTCAAGTTCATAATTCTTGCGAATCAAAAAAATCTGCCAAGTTTCTCATTATAGTAATTTTTGACAATTTCGTTTCTAATTCGTTTTTAATCAGGATATTGCAATTTTTATTTTTGGTAGATTGTTTTAAAATTATTTATGTTTTCTTGTGTAACTTCATTTTTAGTGCCGCAATCTCTCTGTTTGGCAGTTTTTAATTTGAAATTCTTATCATAAAATTCATAAAAATATTCCTTATCTCCACAATATGGAATTCCAGAACGATGCACTGTACTTAGAGTTTTAGTTTTTGGATCAAAAGTTGGATAACTTCCATGTATGTCTGTTTGCTCTTGCCAAGTTTCTTTTTGAATTTTTGTGTCATATTCCAAAACCTTAAATTTCTGCTCAATTTTCTCTCCGGAATTCTGATCGTAATAAAGCAACTTTTCGCTCGACCAGTAGGGACCAAGCTGGCAAAAAACTGAAACTAAACTCTTTTCATTATCGATTGGGTAAACAGTAACTCCGCCGTAATTACTCTCTTTCCTGTATTTTCCTTTGCCGATTGTAAAATCATAAAAATCAAATCTCCCGCATTCTTCGCCCCAACCTAGTTTTTGTTGCCATTTTACCCTATCTTCATAATTGACTTTGATAACTTCATTTGAGCTGCTATCCTTTTTCATAAACTCCTCCAGCTTAAATTCATCCACTTTTTCCAAAGTAAAAGGTAAAGTTGTGGTTTTATCAGGATTTGACCAATTACCGATCATATTATCACCATAAAAACCTCTAGTTTCACCACTTGTATAGCCAATCCCTATTAAACCTTTACACTCATACAGTTAATTTGGATACATAAATTCTCTATAAAATCAACAGAATAATCGTAAAAACTTCTC
>JBIIDY010000115.1:0-4997 GCA_044238065.1 Limisphaerales bacterium
CGTCCCCATCACCTTCTGTTCAACACATTTTCTTGGGAGAAAATATACGTCGGGGGAATTTTGGATACAGGAATTTGTTAGTTTTGGTCTGGTTTTGGGTATATTTAGTTTTTCAAAATTACAAAGCATGAGTTAATGCTGGTTTGGGTATATCTCGGAAAAGTTAAAAAGTAATTTGGCAATTCCAGACTATAACGAGCAAAAAACCCTCCAACAAAGGAAGGTGATATTTTGCCAAAACTGCACAATTATGCTTTGGGTTCACTGGTGACATCTTGGGCGTCGTCACTTTTTGGTGCTTCTGGGTTTTCAGAAGTTTGTGCTGTTTCTGGGTTGCTGGCGTAGATTTTTTCGCCAACTTTCATTAGAGATTCTTGTAAATCTTTAGATCCAGCTTCCATCTGCTCTCGGGTAGCGTTTTCATCTTTGACAATTTTATCCAAGTCAGCACATTTGGTTTCAATGGTGGTTTTATCTTCTTCCGCAAGTTTGTCGCCCATATCTTTGATGAGTTTTTCAGCTTGGAAAATTAGAGATTCAGCTTGGTTTTTGGCGTCAATTTTGGCTTTTTTGGCAAGATCGTTGTCTCGTTGTCGGTCAGCTTCTTCAATAGCTTTTTGCTTTTCTTCTTCGCTAAGAGTTGAAGAGCCAGTGATAGAGATTTTGGCATTTTTACCAGTGCCTTTATCCACAGCAGTCACAGTCAAGATACCGTTAGCATCCAAGTCAAAAGTAACTTCAATTTGGGGAACGCCACGGGGAGCTGGAGCAATTCCAGAAAGGCTGAATTTTCCAAGAGATTTATTGTCGCTAGCAAGAGGACGCTCGCCTTGAACTACGTGAACATCAACCGCAGTTTGGTTATCAGCGTAAGTGGAGAAAATTTGACTTTTACTAGTTGGAATAGTGGTGTTTCGGGGAATCATTGAGGTTGCAACACCTCCTGCAGTCTCGATCGCCAAAGTGAGCGGAGTTACATCCAAAAGTAGAATGTCTTTGACATCACCTTTCAAAACAGCTCCTTGAATTGCAGCACCCATGGCTACAACTTCATCCGGATTGACTGACAAGTTTGGTTTTTTACCAAAAAATTCCTCTACAGCTTTTTGAACAAGTGGCATTCTAGTCATTCCACCGACCATAATAATTTCTTGGATTTGGGCTTTGTCAAGTTTGGCGTCAGTAAGAGCTTTTTTGACTGGTTCCATACTGCGTTCCACCAAGTGTTTGACCAAGTCTTCAAATTTGGCACGGGTAATACTCAAAAGCAAATGTTGTGGCTGATTGTCCGCATCTACAGTGATAAATGGCAAATTGATTTGGTGTTCGTTTTGACTTGATAAATCGTGCTTACACTTTTCAGCAGCTTCTTTGATTCTTTGTTTAGCCGCTTTGTCTTTGGAAAGATCAACACCAGATTCTTTTTTGAATTCTTCCACAATGTGGTTAATTAGAGCAATATCAAAATCTTTTCCACCCAAGTGAGTGTCGCCGTTAGTTGCCAAAACTTCAATAGTTTCGTTGGAAATCTCTAAAACCGTAACATCAAAAGTTCCCCCACCTAGGTCATAAACCAAAACTTTTTCATCTTGTCCTTTTTCAAAGCCATATGCAAGAGCGGCCGCCGTTGGCTCGTTGATAATTCTCAAAACTTTCAAGCCGGCAATTTCTCCAGCGTCTTTGGTAGCTTGGCGTTGGGCGTCGTCAAAATAAGCAGGAACTGTAATAACCGCTTCGCTGATACTTTGTCCAAGTTTTGCTTCGGAGTCAGTTTTGATTTTTCGTAAAATGGAAGCACTGATTTCTTCGGGAGAGTATTTTTTGCCTTTGCTGTTTTTGACTTTGATTTTGCCATTTTCATCAATGACTTGGTAGCCAACTTCAGCAATGTCAGCTTGGACTGCTTTGTCAGAAAAACTGCGTCCGATAAAACGCTTTGCTTCATAAAATACATCTTTTGGGTAAAGAACCATATTACGCTTTGCCACATCTCCAACTACCACAGAATCATCTTTTGGGCTCGTGAACACGATGGATGGGGTGGTGCGGTGACCTTCTTTGTTTTCAATGACGAAAGGCTTGCCGTTGACGACATATGTGACGCAAGAGTTGCTGGTACCAAGGTCAATTCCGAGAACGATATTAGACATAAAATTACTAGAAAATAGAAAAAAATGTGAAAAAAAGAAAATAAAAAATTGTAAAATAAATTTGAAAAAACTAAAAATTTCTCCAAAATAAGCTGTTAATTTAGAACTAAAAACCAAACTTTATGGCTTGGAATAGAGTTAAAATGAACTATGAAAATATAATAACATTAGCAATCAATTCTGTCAAGTGCTAAATTTATTTTTTATTTTTTTTCTTGTCAAAAGTACTCTTTTTAGGCTATTTTTGGCTTTAAAATCAGTTTAATTCTTTTTTGATTTTTCTCTTGACTAAAGCAAAAAAGTGCGCTAAAATAAATCTAGTTATACTTTTTTTTAACTATTTTATATCAACTTAATCACAAAAATTTATGTCAATGTGAGAGAAAGCAAAAACAGTTTGGGAGAATGTCAAAGAGGTATCTCAAACGCCAGTAGACAAAGTAATGTCAAGTGCAGTGACAAGTGTGGCTAGTTATGTTTCAAGGATGCGAGATAACAAAACTTCGAAAGTTGGTCATCCGGATGATATCTTGGCTGGCAAACCCGAAAACCAGAATAATCAACCTATTGAACCGAGAACAGGACCCACAAGTCCTATCACAATTAGTCAAGAAAAAAATGTAGAAAACCCAAAGACTGATGGTGTTTTCACTGTTAAATGGAATGAAGACACGGTGGTAAATTTTGGCAGTTCTCCAGGTGATACATCAGCACGATCAATTAGAAGAGGAATGGAAGGTGGTATTGACCCCTTGACTGGTATGCAAACGGAGAATAATGTAGAGGAAAGTCAAGTTGAATATTCTGCGAAGTATACAAATTCTAATGGTGAAGTAGAATCTGTAGGCCCTTGGAAAGCTGACCCAAATGACAATTTAACCAGTAAAACTATAGATCAAATCGGGAAAGGTACTCTAAATCCAGTGTTAGAATTTCCTGTTGGGAATGTACAGGTTAAGTTCGTTGTTGATGAGAAGGTTTTGACTGAATATGGTGTCAGTGTTGAAAAGATTAAACAAGCTCTCACAGATCCAAATTATCAAACTCCAGATAAAGAATTGGGCAAGCTCGTAAGAAATCTCCGATACCAAATAGCTACACTATCGCTTACTTTAGAATCACTACCCACAAAAGATAATACTGGATCTAAATTTGTCCTTGTTATAGGGAAAGAAGATGATGGAAATATTGCTACAAACCTTTCTATTTTCATAGGTGGCGATCCAGTTTCTATTATGGTAAAGGATATTCGTTATATTGGTATAGGTACAGAAATAGACAAAATGGTTCCAGAAATTTTGACAGCTAATGCAGTCTCTCTCAATGAAGCCCATGAATCTTCGATAGAAAGTGTTAACCCTAAGTTGACAAGTCAAGTACCGAGTGCAGTGATGACCATGTTGACTGAAAGTAATGCTATTGCTGAATATGTAAGGAATCAGATAGGGCAAAGTGAGCCTAATTTTAAAGATCTATCTCCAGGAGATCAGGTTGAAATAGTTATAAGAGAAGCGAAAAATGCTTATAAAGATCCAACAGTTATGTTAAAAGCTTTTGAAGAGGTAATTCAGAAATATCCAAATACTCAAGAAATTTATGATAGTATTCCAAGGGTAGCTATTTATCCAACAGTCCAATATGAAGGTATGGATGGGGAAATTAGCGAACACTTAAATAAAGTGTTTGAAAGTATTGGAATGGATAGGGTAAGAATAGAAATTACTAAAATAAGAGGAGGAAGTCCAAACTTTACACTTACAACGACACTTCCAGATGGTCAAAAACTTGGTATTGACTTTAGTCCAGGTGGTGTTTCTGTTGCTGAAAATGGGACTGTTGAGGTTACAGGAAGTTTGACAGATGTAAATGGTAATAAAGAAGAAAAAGTCATTACATTTCTAAAAGAACCTGACATTAGTGGTACAGGTGATTTGGTAATAAAAGGCGAAAATAATAAAATTATAATCTCAATTCCTAAATTGGTCCCTGTTGATACTTTGACAGGTGAAGTGGTGGATCCTCTTTTAGATCCTAATAGGGAACCAGTGCTTACAAGTCTTTTAATTAATAATACACTAACGACAACTGATATTAATAATACACTAACGAAAACTATTACTGACTCTTCTGGTATTAATACTGGCGTAATAACAGGTGGTGGTGAAGACAATCAAACTATGGACTCGCAAAAAATTTCTAATCCCTCCGATAATTACACTTCCCCTGATGATACTTTGGCAGAGGTTTTGGCAAGTGGTAGTGGACAAGATAATGTAGATCCTCTTACAGGCGATACGGATCAAGAAAGTCAAACAGACACCACTATTCCAGATATTACAGATAATGAACCAGTTAAACCACCTGATGATAGAATAAATAAGCTTATTGAAAATCTTACCCGTCTTAAGGATACTGGTGTTAATACTGACAATACAAATGATTTAATAATAGGAAATCCTGTAGGGCCTAATGGTTTTGGTCGTATCGGAGCTAATAACCCTTTTTATGACCCATTGACAAATGGTGGTAGTGACCACCCTGCAAATGAACAATATGATGAATTTATTGTAGGTGATAAATTTTTTAATGGCGATGAACCAACTCAAGCTACTAGCGAAATTTTACCACCAGATCCTCTTGCAAGTAATCCTCTTACAAGTAGTGGTTGGGTTCAAGGAACTGACCCTCTTGCTGACCCTCTTGCTGGTACTCTTAGATCTGGTGATATAGCCAATCCCTATTAAACCTTTACACTCATACAGTTAATTTGGATACATAAATTCTCTATAAAATCAACAGAATAATCGTAAAAACTTCTCAGCCTTTGCTTCAATTCGTGCCATTTAT
>JBIIDY010000013.1:0-17150 GCA_044238065.1 Limisphaerales bacterium
CTTTGTAAGTTATGGCGTTCATATTGCCGATTATTAGGAATTGTTTGGGTTTTGTAGGGGAAACGCCCACGTTTCCATTTGCCGACACATTGATCAATAGCGATGAGGGCATCGCCGCTACGATATTATTTGATGTTTGGCTCTACGATCCAAGCCAAAAAATCCCGAAAAAGGCTAAATGGTGGGTTTGTGATTATAATATCCCCTTCGTCTCGCAGTTTTTTGATTTACTCACTTCTAAAATCACCACTTCCCTCCAAATAATGCCATTCAAGGTCTTCCACATTTATTTTACCGTCTCCACCTTTATCGCTAGTTAGCCTAAAAATTTTGCCGTTATTGACAGTTTTTTGCTCGTCAAATTGCGGGTTCTGGGCTTCAAACAAACTGGGTTGATATTCGCCGACCTGGTTTTTGCTATTGTGGGCAAAGCTTGTGTTAATCAACTTTTTTACATTTTTGATGAGTTTTCTTGCTCTACCAAAAGTCGCTGGGTTGGGTAAGCTAAAATAATGTTTTCTTGTTCAAAGGTTTGTAAAATTGTAGCCGAGTAATGATTGATAACCTCACGTAAAGTACCAATACGACAGCCAAACCAAATTGTAAAAACTATTCCAGAATCACCAATATGCCAAAAAAGCTGTGGAGCAAAGGTGTGTAAATCACCCAAATTATCATCAAAAAACATTGATGGATTGGCAATTAGCTTCTCAAACTCTTCTTGCAGGCATTTTTCTAATATCAACTTAGTTTTATCAAAATTATTTTCAAAAGTGACGGTTACATCAAATTTATCCCACAAAACTTTATGATTTTTGGTCGCGTTAGTCAAGGCGTATTTAAACAAAAAATGATTTGGAAAGGAAATAATTTTACCGCTAGGCTGCTCTTTGTCTAACGTTTCACCACCGATTCTTTCACGGATTTGGGTTCTGAAAAAGCCGATATGTTTGACCCAACCGCTAATTCTTCGCTCGTTACTGGTGATTTGAATGTTGTCGTCAATGTGGAATTGCCCGGTAGATTCTATATAGACCCAAGCAAAAAAACAAGCCACAAACTCTTGTAAAGCAAAAACCAAAGCTCCTGCCAAAACGCTGACATAACCTAAGAAAACACTCAAATTTTCTACAAAAAATCCCAGCACTGTCATTACACTAATGAAAGCTGTCAAACCGATCAAGAAAGATTTAAAAATACCCAAAAACCTCGAAGACTTGTATCTTTTTTGCAGATAAACATTAATCAGGTGAAGTATCGACCAGTAGATGGAAACCAAAACAATGCTGGCGATGATGTTCAAAGAGAGTTTCCAAATTTCATTGTTACGAATGAGTATATTTTCCCAAAATTTATCCATAAAACTGTATTTTGCTTTTTAATAAAAACTTATCTTATATTTAGTTTGAAACTAATTATATTAAAATCAAATTTTTAAAAATAAACAAGAAAAAAATAAAACCAATAAGTCCCAGTTTATTTGAGAGTTTTTCACTAAATTTTTACAACTGCTTCACACCTGTTTTGTGTTTTCTATTGTAGATATTTATTGATTTTGGCTTCAAATTCAGCAATAGACAAAGATCCAAAAGCCTCTACCGCTACTCCATCTTTGAGAATTACGGCAGTTGGAGTTCCAGCCAGAGGTGACATTTTTCCAGTTGAGTCTGGGGCAATATAACTATTTGCATCTCTTCTATCCCAGTCAACTTGTTTGATTATTTCTGTGCTTACTCTATCTTTATCCCATTTTTCAAAATCAACCCCAGCTTTTTTGGCAGCGTTTGCAATATTATCAGTGGAAATTTCGTTTTGAATAGCAAAAACCTCCTCCTTGAATTTGAAGTATTTGTCAACTCCTTGTAGGGCGACAGCTTGTCCAGCTTGGGCGGCAGGCAGAGCGAAAGTGTGGCTACTAGTTAACGGAAAATTACGATACACAAACTCGACTCGGTCTTTGTATTTTTCACGAATTTCGGTGATAACAGGATCATTAGCTTTACAACCAGGGCATTGGAAATCATAAAAATAAACCAACTTGACATTACTATCTTCTTTGCCAACTTTGACACTATAATCACGAATAAAACCTTTGGCAAACTCGTAGCCATCGTTTCTACTGCCAAAAATAGCGACAGCTTGAAACAAAACTACGATGATAGCTATAACTGAAAATGCCTTTAAAATCCCTGGTAAAAATTCCCAAACTGTGTGAAGAACTGATTCATCTGCGTGACTTGCCATAAAATAAAAATTGTAAATTTGAAATGTAAGTTTAAAAAGTTTTGAAAAAGTCTGCCTTGAATTTCATCTTGCTTTTGATTTAGATTATTTACCTGAAAGTTTGCTTTGAATTATTTGCTTTCGGCTGAAATTAAAACAAGACTTCAAAAAAAACAGAAAATCTATTATTAGAAAAAACAATAAGTTGAATTTTTGTCAAGTTTGTTTGACAATTTTGAATTTTTGGCGATTGATATTTTTATTGAAAAATTATTTTTAGTTTCTTTCTTTTGTATTTTTTATGAATTGCGTTATTTTGGGTCAATTGGTTAGCTTTGAGTTTTTTGAATCGAACTTGGAAACTGGTGAAACTTGGCAAAATGAGAGTCTGGAAAATTTGGAAAAAGTTGAAATTAGCGAAATAGAAACCAAATTGGCGAGTGAGAATCAATCAGGAAAAAGTGTGGAAAAAGATGAGAAAAAAGAGGAAGTTTTGGAAATATTTTTTTTGCACGGCTGGCGATCTCAAAAAGAAGTTTGGCAAAGTTTAATCCACAGTTTGATTGAGAAATGGGAAAATAAAAGTTTGGAAAATTCTAGAAAAATGGGAAAAATAAGAATTTGGACGATAGATTTACCAGGTTTTGGCGGAAGCACTGTGCCAAAAGAGGCTTGGAGTGTGGGAAATTACGCCGATTTGGTAGAAAGTTTCATAATCCAAAAAAGCTCGCCAAATTCAAAAAAAGTTCTTGTTGGGCATTCTTTCGGCGGTAGAATTAGCATCAAACTCATTGCCAAAAACTCACAGCAAAATTTCTTGGAAAATAATCTGGAAAGCAAAAATTCTTCAATAGAGCCAAATTGCAAAATTGATAAACTGGTTCTCATTGGAAGTGCTGGTTTTGCTTGTTATTCCATAGAGAATAAACTTAAAAAGGTCATTGCCAAAATTCTCAAACCTTTGTTCAAGCCTAGTTTTATGCAAGCTTTGAGGCGAAAAATTTATACCAAAATGGGGAGTGATGATTATTTGGAAACACCTGAACTAGTGGAAACTTTTAAGTTAATACTTGACGAAGATTTAACTGAAGATATGAAACTTGTAAAATCTCAAACTTTGCTAATTTATGGGCAAAAAGACACCGAAGCTCCACCAGAATTTGGACGACGGATGTTGGATTTAATGACCAATTCAAGGCTGGAAATTATTTCAAACGCCGGGCATTTTACTTTTTTGGACGAATTGGAAATTGTCAGTGATTTAGTTTGGGATTTTTTGAATACACCATAATTTGGCTCGTTACATCATCATAATTTTTCACCACTAATTTATAAAATCTGATAAAATTAAACAGTGTTTTGAAAATTCTTAAAAATAGAAGTTCAGTCTGGGATTATTTTTTGGAATGGAATTTTGGTTCCAATTTTCAAGATATACCCAAAACAGGATTAACTTGCACGGTTAATTCCTAATTTTCACATCATTGCGGGATTGCTTGTCATTGCGAGGCACGAAGCAAACGAAGTGAATAAGCGATAGTGAATGTGGAAGGAATAACCAGACCAAGTGGCAAGAGCAAAGCGACTAGGTGAAAATAATGAACAGAAGTATAGCGAAAGCAATCTTTTTTAACTTTACTATTTTTTACCACCAGATCACTTCATTTTATTCGTGATGACAACCTGTAGCTTTGTTCTTTATTGGTTAAGTTTAAGTATATTTTATTCGTGATGATACTGATCTGATTCTTTTGGTTTTTCAAGATTCAAACTGCTTATATTTACAAATTTTTTTTCAAATTACCAAGCACAAGTTAATGCTGGTTTGGGTATAGTAAAAAATTAACATCAAGAAAAGTCCAACCATCACTGCGTTTAACCCATTTTATACAAAAATAGACATCGTCTATAGCGATACCCCTTCACGGAAGGGAAATTTCAACATCAATCAATTAGCAGGCTACGCTCAAGTGGGGAATTTTTGACAGAAAAGGAAAATATCTTTATAAGATTTAGCAAGTGTTTTGAGTATTTTATCATGATTTTTAGTTAGAAATAGCTAGATTTATGATATAATTTATCCAAAGTTTTATCAAAGTTTTTAGAATTTTATGATACAATCTTATCTTTTTTTGACCCAGACTTATTTGGAAACGGGTAAGCTCCAGATGCAAATCGCTTGGCAGTTTTTTGTCCAAAATAGGATCAGTTTTGATAATCAAGCTAAAACTAGCCTCGAAAAGTTAGAGGAAAATTGGCACAAATTTCAAAACAGTGGACAAATTATAACGGTAAATTTTGACAGCAAAAAAGACGCCCGTGAGCAAATTATGGGTTTTTACCAAAGTTATCCAGAGCCAATTTTGTTTTTTCTGGGTGATTTACAGGAGTATTCCATTCCCTTACAAGAAGGTTTGCTAAAATTTTTGGAAGAGCCGCCCGCTAATTTATTTATAATTTTGTTCAGTCATAATTCGAGTCAAATTTTACCCACAATTCTCTCTCGCTGCCAAAAAGTTCTGGTGCCGACCGAATTAGTTTTTGAATTTTTGGATCCTAATATAAGTGAAATTATCAAGGAAAAATTACCACCACCTGGCAAAACTTGTGCCGATTTTCTCAAAGGTAGTCAAGCCGCACTGCCAGACCTCAAAAAAATTGAAAGGAATGAACTTGATTTATGGCTTTGGCAAGCGGAAAAATGCCTTGAAGGCTTGTGGAAACGGGAAATTGCAACTGACAATTCTAAAATTTTGAGCAAAATTGCAAATCTTATCAACAAAACCTTAACCGCTCGTCAACTCAACAACCAAAATCTCCAAAAAAAATTTGTCCTAGCTTATTTATGGCTCAAAGACTGATTAATTTCGGGAAATGAACCAAAAAACGGTGTCACTACTTTATAAACTCAAGAAAAACTGATTCTAAAGGCAAAAGACGTGTAAAAAAAATGGTTAGTTTGAAAATTCGCATTTTAGGATCATTTTTGCTTAATTTGAAGCCAAGAAGCAGTCAGATAAATAGTTATTTAAGTAGCAATACCCAAAAAATTAGACTAAACCATAATAAACTAAATCCAGAAAAACAGAAATTTAAAACCTAAAGTCAACAAAAACCAAAACTTAACTCAACTATAAATTCAAAACAATAGACATATTAGGTTAAACAAATTTTTAACATTTTGGTAAAGTTTATTCACAATTTATTTGGCATATTTTTTACTAGAAAACTCAAGAATTTTTTTCACTATTCTTTTTCACTATTCACTATGTATGTCCACCTATAAAATCCACTTCACTTTCAGTTTATCAGATACCAAAAAGACCGATTTACAGCTAGTTTCTGTATTAGATAGTCGAACTGGTTATGTTGTTAGAACTGCCCTAAATAATAGCGGTAAGCAAACTCCTTCTATTATGGCATTTGCTGGGGCTAGGTTTTCTCGTTCCCGTGATAGCTCTGAAGATATTTTTGCTGAAATTAAGTCTTCTGGAAAAAACGCCCAGGAAAAATTGGCAGCCATTTTTAGAAACTATGGACATGCATCGGTTGCTGATATGTCTCAACTTTTTGCCTATATTGAAAATATCCCAATGATTTATGAAGCCAAGTTTTTTTACGAAACTTCCCTTGGTGGTGGACAAGCCAGATCTACAAGATACCAGGATTTTAATAATCCAGATTTTGTCAGTTTAGAAGAATTTGTAGGCATCAAAGAGAAGCCAGAACTTGCCAAAGAAAGTATAATCAAAGATCTGATTGGTGAAGATAAATTTTCTGAATTGAACGAGGATTTTTTTAACTTACAAAAATATAGTCTAGAAAAATACAACCACTGGGTCAAAATTCTAACTGACAGATTTATTGAAGTTTATGGGGTAAACAGAGACAGTAAAAAAGAAATGGGGGCTTTGACAGCGAGGGTTTTTGACACAGCCAGGTACTTTTTATTGTCAGGACTAACCAATCGCACTTCCCTGGCTTGGATAACTTCAGCTAGAGAATGGGCTAGGATTATCTCAATGTTAAAATCCTGCAAAGACATAAATTTGAATTATTTAGGCGAGCAACTAGAGGTTTTATTTGCTCCAGATCAAGATTTTGCTGAATCTGTTGGCTATTTACCAGAAGCTCCAGATTTAATCCGATACACTCAAAGCGATGAAACCACCAGTAACAATTTGCAAAAATTGCAAGAGTATTTAAATGGTATAAATTTTAGTGAAAAAGCCGAATTTAGAACCCAGTTTAAATACCGAGAAATCAAGGTAAAATTATTTGACGAAAGTTATAGTGGCAGCTTAAAAGCTATAGCTCAAAACAT
Source organism: Limisphaerales bacterium (assembly GCA_044238065.1). Lineage (GTDB taxonomy): Bacteria > Patescibacteriota > JACMRA01 > JACMRA01 > JACMRA01 > JBIIDY01. The sequence continues at coordinate 6,548 of JBIIDY010000013.1, forward strand.
CCAAACTTTATACCCAAATATCAAGGAAAAATGGCTATTTAGTTGGCTAAAGCACCTGGATAAAAAGCAAAAACAAGAGCTTAGTCAAATCATTTTCAGCGGTTTTGATCACCATAAACAGATGGGTAACCAGTTTAGAACTAACGTCCATTCTTACCTTTTAACCTGCTCAATTGCCGAGGCTAGAGACTTAAACAGGCATAGAGCTTGGGGAAGATTTATCCCAGTTTTATCAACCGAAGAAAACCTAATGTCCGTGTTTTTTGACGGTTATACCCTACCCTTGTATCTATCAGACAATCCAGAACTTAGCCAAGAAAAAACTGATTTTGAAGAAGATTTACTCGGATATTATACTCTTTTGAGAAAGTTTTTGGACAAAATTAAAAACCAAACTGGAATTTATAAAAATGTCTTTTGGGAAGTTTTACCTTTTGCTCATATTATGAAAATGTGGCTTCACGGCTCGCCTAAAGAAATTAGCTATATGACCAAACTTAGAGTGAGACCTGGTGGGCATATTAACTACCGAACGCTGGCTTATTTGATCGCTGAAAAAGCTGCTAAAGCCGATCCATTTTTAGAAGCTATTAAGCTAAACAAACCAAACCCTTGTTCTAGTAGCGAATTTTTGGATAGAAGTTAGCGTTATTAATTTTAAAGCTTAAAATAGACTTTTTGGCAATACTGGTAAATACCCATAGGGCGTAATGAAAAAGCTCAGGAGTAAAGCGACTGGGTGCGGGAATGAAGAGACCAATTAAACGAACTGAACGGATCAAATGGAGCGAAAGTATTGCAAAGAGAGGAATGAACAGAAAACAAAGCGATTGACAATTTAGCATAATTATTTCACAGTTTTTTTGGTATTTTGACCACCAGAAAATATTTGAAAATTAATTTTTAAACTCAAAGTTTACCCAAATTCAGCTGAAATTTATGATTTTTTCATGGTTCAGTTTTGAAATTAATTTAACACGAGGTATCTGAAATTAAAACAGACTAATTCAAAATCATTTTAACAAAAAGACTTATTTTTTAATTAGAATTTTACCTTTTCACCTAATTTACCCCAAAATATGAAAATTATCGCCGTCTACCAGCCTCACCAAAATATCCGCCAACATGAAGAAACTATCCAAAAAGGCTACAACACTTGCTTTGAAAATGCCGATGTAGTTTATTGGCTACCAACTTATTTATCACGAGAAAATGATTTGAAAGTTTTGACACCACTGGAAATTTTGCAAAAAGCTGGATTGGATAAAAATGAAAAATTTGAAATTGCTAATCTGGACCAAAAACTGGCTGAAAAATTGCGTGAACATTGCCAAAATAATGATTTGGTAGTTTTTATGGGAGCTGGAAATATAGACGCTTGGGCAAAGCAAAATCTTGATTTTATTAGTAAAATTGTAACAATTGGCTAGAAAATAACAAAATTAGAAAGTTGTTCTAGAAAGTATTTATACACCAAAACACCCTCCCATTCACCCTTGCTTGGAAATAACTTGAACTATACCTAAATCCACGCCAACTTGTATTCGCTAATTCGTAATTTTCACACTATTATGGCTTATTTGTCGCTCCCTGTCATTGCGAGGCACGAAGCAATCTTTCGAGTTGTTGTAAAATTGTTCCCCCCCCCGTTATTGTGAGTGAAGTATATTGGTGGACAAAAGAAACAGAGCAAGGCGAAGCAATCTATTAAACTCAATATTCATCTTTACTAGATTTTGCCACAAGATCAATTCATTTTACTCGTGATGACCCTTAATTTGCTTTTTACCGGTTAATTCTCTTGTGTAGTCTATTCTGTTCGTGATGACACCCTGTGGCTTGTATTTTAGTTTTTCAAAATTACCAAGTACAAGTTAATGTGGGTTTGAGTATAGAAAGTTTCGTGATGTCAAATTCTATAAAGATTTTTTGGAAAATGAAATTAGACAGAATTATCAAAAAAATTGAAAAAGCTAAAAAGTCTTTTCCTGGTTGGAATTGTTTATCATTTTGACTAGTTCTGTTCCTTGGAAAGAATCTAGGATTTTTTGTAAATTTTCTAATTTTGTATTTTTGACTTGAGCAGAATTTTCTCCATTATTTGTAAAGTTGGGAATTTTAGTTTTGGCAAAATGTTGTTCCAAATTAATCGGTAAAACTGGTTGTAAAATTTTGGTTCCTTGCAGATGTTGGACGATTTGGGTGAGATTTTGAGCTGCAAAAAGTTTCAGATTTGGCACCAAAGAAACCTCTGATTCGTTATCACAAGGTAAAAAAATCTGCGTATAACCGTTAGCCCTTGCCCATAGGCAAATTGTCAAAAGTCCGGTAACTCCACGAATTCGCCCGTCCAAAGCCAGCTCGCCCACAAATAAAGTCTTGGCTTCAAATTTTGGTAAAATCCCAGTCAGCTGTAAAATCCCAATGGCAATCGCCAAGTCAAACCCCGTGCCAGTTTTGATAATGTCAGCTGGGGCAAGGTTAACCGTAATTTTGCCCACCGGAAACTCAAAACCACTCTGTTTGAGAGCTGCCCGAATCCTTTCTTTGCTTTCTTGAACGGCTTTATCGGGGAGACCCACAACCACAATTCCCGGCAACGAATGCCCCAAATCAATTTCCACTTCAATCAGTTGGGCTTGGAGTCCTAAAGTGCTGGCGGTAAAAATTTTGGTAATCATAAAAAAAATAAAATACTAGCTAAAAATAAGTTTGTTTTAGAGAACTTGTCAACTAAAAACAACCAAATTCCACTAAAAAAAGTTTTCTAGCTTGACTCTTGATTTGAAAAACCAAAAAAATTTGGTCAACTTACAATTATTCTTAAAATTTTTCACCTCACCTTTGGGTTTTTTCTGGACAAGAAATTTGATATTGTCAATAATAGTTTGTAACTTTTATGTCCAAAATTCTATTAAATCGGGAAAATTTACTCTCAAATTTGGCAACCATTTATCAACTTTCCCCCAATTGTACTATCGCACCTTGCCTTAAATCCAACGCATATGGACACGGACTTGTAGAAATTGCCACAACTTTATCCAAATCAACGAGAGAAAATCAGGCGAATGAAAATTCAAAAGACAGCTTAATAAATTCAGCGTATTCAAAAACTTACTCAAGAGTTTTTCAACCAGAAAATAAGTCAAAAAATTCCACAAACGAAATAAAAAACATTCCAAACAAGCTTTGGTTCACCTTGTCTTCAGTCAACGAGGCAGTCTTACTTAGAAAAAAAATCCCAAATCCTATTCTTATTCTAAACAGCTTAAACGCCACAGACATCAAAAAAGCCCTAAAAATGGAAGAAATTAGGCTAAGTCTTTACTCTTTTGAAATTATCAGACTTGCTGACAAGCTTACCAGAAAAGCTAAAAAAACTCTCAAAGTTCATTTACAAATTGACACTGGCATGCACTGGTTGGGAATTTTACCGTCGGAAAGTCTGGAAGCTGTGCGAGCTATTTTGAACTGTCCATTTTTGGAATTGGAAGGGGTTTGGACGCATTTTGCTAGTAGTGAAAACCTTGAAATGTCTTATTTTTCGCAGCAGTTATCAGCTTTTTTGGAGGTCAAAAATGAGATTGTCAAAATTGTCAAAAACGAATTTCAAACGAAAATAAAAATTTGGCACTGTGCTAATTCTGGAGCAGTTTTGCGTGATTTTCCTGAGAAGCATGAGTTCAATTTGGTTCAGCCCGGCAAAATTCTTTATGGAAGCTATGTTACTGGCACAATGAAAAAAATTTCCCAAGAAAAAGGTATTATTTTGCGACCAGTTTTGAGCTGGCAAACCAAAATTTCCCAAATTAAAAAACTCAAAAAAGGCGAGACAATTGGCTACGATCAAACCTATATTTGCCCCAAAGACTGCCAAATCGCGATACTGCCAGTTGGTTACTGGGATGGAATTAATCGCAAAGTTAGCGGGCAAGGTTATGTGCTGATTGGTGGCTGGAAATGCAATTTTGTGGGACGGATTTGTATGAATTTGTCAATGGTTCTGTTGCCAGAAGGAATAACTAATTTTAAAGTTGGGCAAACTGTTGTTTTAATTGGCGAGCAAGAAAAAACTGTCAAAAAAGAAATTCCACCAAAAAACCTTGCGAAAAGCAAAATAGTTTTACAATCAAATTCTCAAACAAATCTTCAAAGCCAAAATTTCGCCAAAAAGGAAAGTCTAAACTTGAAAAATAATAGGAGTGGCGAGGAAAATTCCCAAATTGAAAGTATTCCACTGGGGCTGGTGGCTAGTTGGTGCGAGACGATCGGACGGGAAATCAGCGTCAAAATCAACCCAAAAATCAAAAGGATTATTGTTTAGCCCGGTGTTTTTACTGCTTAATTTAGCAAAAAGAAATGCTTATTTTTTAATTTTCACTGGCAATTTCTCTTTATTTTGAACAAAACCTGTTGTTTTAAAATTCCCTTGCCAAGACAGAAAAAGTGTGCTTCACTAACACTATCAACCAGAAACTTTTTGTTAAACTGGACAATTTTTTATAAACCTTTTTTATTATTTTAATTTTATTATGTCAACACTTGAAAATGATTCACAAGCATCAGAAAATCTAGCAAAATATCCAGTAGATTATAATCCTGATAGCCACCCTGATTGGGATGATTGCGAAAGATACGAAAACGAATGTCCTTTAGCACAAAAAGAACGTGATGTTAGAAAGCAAATTATAGAAAAAGTTGGTATGTCAAATCCCTTATTGGGGGTGTATGGACTAGAATCCTTTAGAATGGAACCGAGAGAAATACAAATAAGCAATCAAAGTGATGATATAATGGCAGGAAAAAGGCAAATGGGATACAGCACAAATAAATACACAGGGGATGTAAAAATCACCTTACCGCCTGAATTTTATTTTTTAGATTTAAATTTAGAAACTTGTATAAAAAACGAAGAGAGTGGTGAATTTGTAATTTTAAAGTTGACTGTTAAAAAAAACAGAAGGGAGGGAAACTGAAGATCTTTATGTAAAATACGGGAAATCAATAAAAGATGATCAAGGAAATTTATGTGTTAAAATATCAAAATATAAAGTTTTTCCACCTAATAAAACTGATGTTGTTATTTTTGGGGACAGAAATGAATTTGTGTTTCCCTCTAAACCATACAAAAAAATATCAGAATAACTGACTTGCTTTACCATACCCCCCCCACAAGCCAAATTCAGAGACAAACACCAGAATTTCCTCGTATCAAAAATTAGTGATAAAAGACACGGTATAATCAACATAATTGTTGGCTATTCTAGGTTTTTTAAGAAACTTTTGACTCCAAAAACAAGTAAGGGTTTTACCAAAACTTACACTTTTTTTGATTGATTAAAAGATGATTTACTTCCCTAGCTTCAATTTTTTTTAACTAAAAAAGGTGTTAAAAATTTTGTTTTAGCTCTGGATAATGCCAGTTTTCACAAAGCCAAAAAGATACAAGAATTGGTTGAAAGTTACGGTTTTAAACTACTTTCTTTCTTGACATTTGCTATTAATTTCTCCACCCCCCCCATTTGGGGTTTTTTGACATTTTTGGATTTTTCTTTTTTGGTTTTTGGTAGAAATAAATTTAGCTTTTTTTTCAGAGCCAATCAGACTTTTTCCAAAATATTCAAACCTCCACAATGCTCAACCAATTCAAAACTTTGATCAAAAAAATTATTGGACCTCATATTTTTGGGCAAATTAGTCCATTTTGGCACGGTGGACGGGGTTTTTTGGCAAGTTTTTATTTTGGCAACCCTTCAAAAAAAATGAATTTGATAGGAATAACTGGCACCAAAGGCAAAACCAGTACTACAGTTTTGACAGCAAGAATTTTAAATAAAGTTGGGATAAAAACTGGCTTTTTGACGACCGCGTTGATGTTTGACGGCGAGCGAGAAATCCAAAATCCAACTCATATGAGCACGATTGATTCTTGGAAATTACAAAAGTTTTTGGCAAAATGTCAACAAAATGGTTGTCAAAATATGGTTTTGGAACTGTCCAGTCAAGGCTTGGAGCAAAATCGGCACTGGGGGCTTTCAGCTCTTCAAATTGGGGTTTTTCTCAACATTTACCCAGAACACCTCCAAGCACACGGCTCTTGGGAAAATTATAAAAAAGCTAAAGCCAAGCTATTCAAACTAGTCAAAAAAAATGGCGTAGCGATCGTCAACGGTGATTTGAAAATGCGAGAAAATAGCAATTTTATGGTCAGCTTTGGTCAAAACCTTAAAAAAATCTTTATTCAAAAAGACTTGGAAAGCGAAAATCAAAACAGTTTGGAAATTTTGGGAAAACGAGAAAGCTTCCAATTCTACAATATTTTGGAAAACGGCGAATTTTATAAAACCTTGCTTTGGCAAGTGAGTGGGCGAGAAATTGAACAAAAAAATAAAGATTTGAACAGCACAAAACCAAATTTAGCTGAGCAAAAAAATGAAAAAATATTGAAATTATCAACTAAAATGACTGCAGATTACGAATTAACTAACCTTGTCTTTGCTTTGACTATTTGCCAAAATCTCAACCCAAGTTTCCAGCCAACAAGCGAATTTATCGCCAAAATTAGCACCAAAATCCCGGGCAGAATGGAGTGGGTGGTTGTCAAGAACGAATTATTTACGAATTAGTTTAATTTTCTTGGCATTTCCCAAAATGTGTGTTATAATATCAAAAACTTACTTTTTTCAGAGTAGGCTACATTTTATTTTACAAAACATTTTATGGCAGAAATTCCAAAGATTACAATTCCAAAACCAAAAAATAATCCTACCCCCCCCTACAAACCTGATGCAGAATTAAAAAATCCCGAAAAAGAGTCAGTCAAGCAAATACTCATAAACCCAATAGATTTGGCCACCGCTTTGGTTGTCTTGTCTATACTGCCAACTGCAGTTTTTCTTGAAATTAAATTTATAACAGATAGATATGAATTAGCTTCAGATACAGAAAGATTAGATATAGATCTCCGTAGAGACAAAGTAATATTAAAATTAACCCAAAAAGAAATTCACAAAAGAATGACTTCAGGCACTGCCATATTTCCAATAGAAATGGGCTACAGATATTTTCAAGATGAAGAAATGTTTGAAAGATTTAAAGAAGATTTAATATCTCTGGAAGAAAAATACGATAAGAAGCTGAAAAAACTTGAAAAATCAAAAGAACGTTCTGGTCCTAATAACGCACTTTTTTTACTTGCAGCTGTGTGGATAGCAACAAGCTCACCTGGTGCATTTAATCCCATTGGAACAATTTTGAAAACAACAATGGAAAAAGAAATTATCCCGCCCATTGAAATTGTTGGAGTTACAGTTACAACTGAAAACACAGCCCCAACAATAATGTTTGAACCCGTAAATAAAACTGCTCAGTATGTTACTAATGGAGCTGTCAGCCAGTTTACTTCTATTTTACCACAATTGAAGCCTAAAAATTCAGACCAATACAAAGTTGGAGAAATTAATATTCCGCAAGCAATAGATCCAAAATCTATTCCAAAGGTTCCAGTTGTTGAATTTGAAGGTAGCGATACAAATATTAAAACTCTTCCGCAATATTTTATAAAAGCGAATCCTGGGAATGCTAGTGATTTTGAGGTCAATGAAAACGGACAAATTGCTTATAAATATATTGAAAGTCCACTAGGTGGCAACTATTATGTAGATTTTAATAATGAAAGACTTGAAAACAATATGGTCAAAATTAGTTCGCTAGATAAAATTGATGAACAGGATTTAGTCAAAAAGATTCAATATAATGAAATAACGCCTCTGCCTTTGGAAATTAGCCCAGATGGGAAATACTTACTTTTACCAGCTTACCAAGACTGGAGTGGAGATGGTATTAGCAGTAGAAAATTCTTTGGAGAATACAGTATCAATCCACAAGTACTAAAATTATTACAAAAAAATAATATAAGTTTAATTGGAAGTAATTTTGCCATTGAAATTAAACCAGAAAGTCGACTAGAAATTCAGAAAATATTGGCAGGCAAACAAGAAGTGAAAAAATTGGAAATCATTGAACGGCGGGATTATCCGGAAATAGAATTGATTGATAATTCTGACTCTGATTTTGTGCTTGCAGTTAAAAAGAATACAGGTTCAAATTTGAGGACTGCTAAAGAGTTTTTTGTTAGATCCAGAGAGATAGAGCCAGACAGAGATTCAGTTAGTGATATTTCTTTTCATAATTGGATTTTAGATAAGTGCCAAAAATTGAAAATAGCAGTGAAATTTGAATACGACAAAAGTGACAATTTATTTTATCATTTTGAGACTGATAAAGATAGGGATGAAATCAAGTTAGAAATTTCATATATTTTTAAGGAAATATTAAACAAGAGTAGTTTTAATATAGACCAAAGTAGAGTTTTTGCAACAGATATCAATGTTCATAAAACTCAAGATAAATTTGATGAACTTAAAACTGAAAATCCAAATATAGTTACTTATAATCGTAACGAAGGCGATGTGTATGTAGTTGGAATTGGGAGCGGTGGAATTGGGAGTGATGTTCCATCTGATAGAGCGGTTACCAAAAGTATTAATATAAATAATAGCACAGTTGGTATTTTCCCAGAAGATTACAAATCCTTTACCTTACCAAATCCGCAAGAAAAAAAACCAGCAAGCACATTAACCTCTCAGACCTTACCGCCAAATCATGAAGTTGGACACATATTAGAAGAAAGTATTACAAGTCAAAATGCATTAATCAAAATCAGAAGTTGGAAAGAAAGGTTGGAAAGGCAAAAAGTTTATCAATCTACAGATGATCGCGGTGAGGGAGGTTTTTGGAAAGGACATTTTAAAGACCTTGCTGAAGTTAACACAATTGTCAAGGAAGTTACAGATTATGTCGGAGGCGGTTATTATGGTCATAATCCGGAACTCAACGAAAAAATAAAAAATGCTAAAAATGCTGGTGAAATCGTAGATTTGATTATTACAGCGATTGAAAATGATGAGCCGATTACCTGTCAGCTGGCAGCGACATTAGTTCAGGCAATTTTTGAAATAGTTGATCTTAATTCAATCAGTGTTGGAGGTTACCTCAATAAAAATCAAGACAAGATTTTATCAAGCGAAGAAACTCATGCTTTTGTAGTCGTTCAAACTATGGATTCAAGCGGTCAAACTTGGATTACAATCGCAGAAGGCACGCCAAGCGAAGAAAAACCCAAACAAACAGTAAAACTTGAAATTACAAAAATTCTTGCAGAGGATATTCCACAACTTTTTGAGTATTGGCTAGAAACTCTGATGAAGAATCCTGATAAACTTACAGCTGGAATAATTGGCATCATTTTGGTTTTATGTTTTTTGATCAAAATTGGGAAAATTAACCCAGAAAATATATCTGAAGAACTTAAAGAAAAAATTGAAAAAGTAGAAGAACTGGTTTTCCAAATACAAGAAAATCAATATGTGAAAGAAAAATACTCAATCAAAAATGAAATTGTCAAGCTAGAAAAAAATGATCAACTCTTAATTTTTTGTCTTTTAGAAATGATTAAATTTGATACTTTGAAAAACATAAACACCAATAAATCTACAGAAATTGCCGAAATGGAAAATTCTTTTGCAAGGACTAACAGTGAAATAAAACTCGGAAAAGGCCTGCCAAATATCAGACAGGAAAAATATCAAAACCAGTTAATTCGCAGTCTTTTGGATGAAGAAACGCCAAGCCCATATAACAGGAAAGATAAATTTGAAAATAACTATAAACTGAAAGAATTAAATCAAACTTTGGCAAAAATCCTCAAAATACTACAAAACCCAAAAACAGCAGAAATTTTTAAAGCTGAGAATCCTGAAAAAATCCTAATAATCTTGGAAAGCTTGAGAACTTGAGTAAAGGATCAGGAAATTTGACATTCAAATATACTACGAGTGATTGTCAAAACCATCAAGACTTTCTCTGGTAAAAAAGTTTAAATCAAAACCTTAAACCTACTCACCAAGTCCCAACAACAAAACCCCAGAATACCAAAGTGGCAATTGCGGGAGGATATTTTCAATTTGCTCTTTGGTTAGCCAATTTTCAGGATTTTCTAAATTGACTTGATTTTGTTGCAATAAAACTTTAGCCACTAAATCCACATCTGGACTACAAAAACCTTTATTTTTTAGATTTGTTAAATTTTCAAGTAAGAGCTTTTTCTGATTTTCAAGTTTTATTTGGTCGCCGATTTTCCATCCATTTCCCACAAAAACACAAGGCACAGGGTTGGCATTATGTTCTGTATCAGTCAGCTTTTGACCATTTTTCACAAATTCACCCACAAATTCTATATTTCCGTGATCGGCGATGATTATCATCTGATGACCATTATTTTCTACTTTTTCAATCAACCTGCCCAGCTGCTCATCCAAAAATTCCATTGAGGAAATACTAGCTGGTATATCACCCGTATGCCCAACCATATCCGGATTGGCATAATTGACAATTATGTAGTCGTATTGCGGATTTTCATTATTTAGGCTAAAATTTCCTGTGTCATCACCCCTTTTTAAAGGGGTCAAAATCTTTAGATTTTGGGGGATTTTATCACCATCACTCTTTTTAACAGCTTGTTGAATATGATTTTGGGTAATTT
>JBIIDY010000014.1:0-17059 GCA_044238065.1 Limisphaerales bacterium
AAGACTTTTTTACTGACTCCGGTCAGTCTTTTGAATTCGTCTTGCGTTAGTTGTTGTAAATTTTTATAGAGCATATTGGAATATTAAACAATTTTTTTATTTAACGCAAGGGGTCTTATATTGATGATGCTCACGGGTTTGGTGTAGTTGGTGAAAACCCAACAGAGGAAAATCCCTTGGGTAATAAAGGTAATGGCATAGTTAAGTATTTTAACAGTAGTTATGAAAATATTTTGTATGTTGGCGGTTGCTCCAAAGCATATTCATCACTTGCTGCTTTTGTAGGATGTAGTAAAAAAATGCAAAAATTTTTAAAGGCTTTTGCCACTCCATATGATTTATCAGGGCCATGTCCCACTGCTTCTTTAGCCACTCTTTACAAAGGTCTGGAAATTAATGAAAAAAGAGGTGATCAGTACCGAACTAAACTCTTCAATTTAACTCAAAAAGCCATAAAAGGAATTAGAGATTTGGGTTATACAGTTGTCAATAAAACAGGCTTTCCAATAGTATCAGTCCATATAGGAGACACTGATAATCTAATCGCATCCTCAAATATATTATTTGAAGAGGGGATACTGGTAACATCTTGTCCCTATCCAATGACTGCAAGGGGCGACGAAGTTCAAAGAATAACAATTACTGCAGCTAATACAGATGAAGAAATTGATCAGCTTATCAATGCCTTTAAGGTTGTGAAAGAAAAACTTAATTTATAATTGTCCCAAATTTTCACACACCTAAAATTTGTCAAATAAAAAAAATTAGCAGACTGAAACTGTCAAAATTTAGCAAGCTTTTTTCCTAAAAATTAAAAAGACCTGTTTTCAAAGTTTCCTTTGATTTTTACGACAAGTTACAAAAATATAGTTTTAAAGAATTTTCAGTTTCAAAAAATACTTTATATTTCAAAAAGTTTTGTTAAAAGTATACCCAAAACAGCATTAACTTGTGTTGGTAATTTGAAAAAAGCTTGTAAATACCAACAACTTAAATCTTGAAAAACCAAAATAATGAGGTCAAGGTCATTACGAATGAAACAGGCTACACAATTGAATTAACCAGTAAAAAGCAAATTAAGGGTCATCACGAATGAAATGAAGTGATCTTGTGGTAAAATCTAGTAAAGCTAAGTTTGAAGTGAAAAGATTGCTTCGTTAGACTCTGTTCCCTTAGGTCTGTTCGCTACGCTCGCTTGGTCTCTTTGTTCCCGCACCCATTCGTTACACTCATTCGCAATGACAAAGAAGCCCGCAATGACATGGAAGATTGTGCTTTATGCCTCAGAGTGGCACGGAAATTAGGAATTAACCAGTGTAAGCTGGTTTGGTTTTAGGTGTAGCAAAATTCTTTTTGGGGAAAAGTAAAATCATTTTTGGGGGAAAAGATATTTTAAAAAATCAACAAAAATACACAAAAAGTTTTCAAATTAGTTAAAAATCCAAAATGTATTATTCTAATTCAGCTTTATTTGTAGTCAAAATTCTACACAAAATTAGATTTTCACTGTTTGATTTAACTATCTTAAACTTAAAAAAATTCTCAACTAAATTGGCTAAACTAACTAACCATTAGCAGCCCAATCAACCAAACTTAACAGTAGATTTTGATTTTGGGTACCAAGTCCGGAGCGGGCGATATCATTTTTTAGTTTTGATTTGTATTTTTCTTGATAATCTTGAATCTGGTTTTGGATATCTTTTTGCCCAAGAAGAATCTGAAAAGCTGTGGACTCATTTTTTTGCCACCACTCAAAACTCATACTGTCTGGCAAATCCTGTAAATACAAAAACTTGCCTAAATCAAGTGAATTACTAATCTGATAAAGACAGCTCAAATCCTTCAAAATCTCTTCAATAAAAAGCCAGTTTATTTCGTTTTCAAGATGTTTTTCTACGCCTGACAAGGATGCTGTGGAACGCAAAGCTAACAATATCGGCAAACCAATTTTGAGATAACTACTACCATTTGCCAAAAATTCCAAAAACTGACTAAGGTTAATCTCTGGCTGATACAAAAGCTGGGACTTGCCAAACTGAGAAGCGGTGATTTTGGTAAAATAGCTTGAGCTTAAATACTTGGCTAATTCTGGATATTTTTCAATAATATTTTGCTGTAATTCACGATTTTTTTCTTGCAAAAAGTTCAGTTGTTTGGGTAAAAAAGAGTTAATATCTTGGTCAATTTTATCAAAAAGTCCGGGCACACCACGCAATTTGACTGGTACTTTCTTTCGCCAAAAAAGACGATTTTCCTCAAAAAGATCACCACTGGAATGAGTCAAAAAGCTGGTTTGGATCTGCCATTCAATCATAAAAGAAATGTCCGTGGAGCCACCAAAAAGACGACAAAGCGAAAAGGTCAGCAAATCCTCTTGTTTTTGGAGGTAGCTGCGAATTGGCACCAACAAATCGTAAAGTAAACCGCCCAAATCGGAAGTTGATAAAATTTTGTTGGATTCAGCCAAAAATTCGGTTAAAGTAGATTTTTCAGAGTTCACGAGCCAATTTTCACTTACATTTTAAGAATTGTCAAATCAAAAAACTGTCCTCAAAATTGAAGCAAAAATTTATTAAAAACTTACTATAAATAAAACAAAAAAGTCAATTTTATCAAGCAACATTCCCATTTTGTTATACCAAAATTTTCACACCAAATAAAATCCAAATAAAATCCAAATCAAAACTAAGAATCACTTTGAAAAAAAACTTGACAAAATTAAAGTAACGTATTTATTTTACAGTTGATTATTTCATAAATCAAAATTTGTGTAATCCTGCCATTCTAAAATAGATAAATAGACAAAAAAATCAAAAAATAAACTTAAAAAGTGCCAAATTCTACATTTAGTTTTATGACAACTTTTAGAAAAAAACCGTTGAACAAAAATTTTAACCAAAATAACCAAAAAATCATTGGTAAATCCGTTTTTAAGCCGTCTTCAAAAAATAAGAAATTTGACTACCACTTGAGATTACCCTTCAAAATGGCACAGATGGAATTTAAATATTTATGGACATTTTTGGGTTTTATTAGCATTAGTATCACTCTTTTGCTCGTTTTACAAAATTTAACCACTTATAGTTCCAACAATCTGGCTCCGCAAAAACCTAGAACTGTAAGATTAATTACCAATTTTGGACAAAAAACAACTCAAAATCAGGAAAATATCATCCAAGAATTTCGCAGTAGTGAAGCTGAAAATAGCCAAAAAAATACTACAACAGATCCAGAAAAAGTAAATACAGAAAGTGAGGAAAAAGCTGATTAAAATCTAGTGTAAAATCTCATTTCAAAATCAAAATTTATTAAAAAAATAAAAGAACTGGAATGTCGGAAAACTAAAAAAAATCTTTGAAAAACGAGGAAGCCCCAAATCTCTGAAAATAAAAAATACTAAAAATAGATCAACTTGTTTCTAAAAATTCCCCTCTTGAGGGGTGGCAAATCTTGATTTGACTGGGTGTTTCTCGGTTCTAAATTCTACCAAAGCTCTATGATTTTCTTGTTGTGTCAAAAATTCTACCAGCTTTAAAATTATTCTTGAAAAAAGAAAAGTACCTAAAAAAACATTCAAAGATTTTGGACTAGCAGTTTTCCACACTATTCTTTCATTGGAATTAGTTGGCTTTTAAGAAATTCTAAATCAAGTTGATTAACTCCCTCCAGATATTTTTTACCAAAACCCATTGGCGTTTCTAGTACATATTTAGCTGGTTTTTCACTCCGATAAATTGGGTATTCTGTATCTTTCAAGGTAACTTTTTCCGCTTTTGCTTCTGCGATATTGACAATTTGCCCGCTACTATCAATAAAAATAATGTCCAAATCAACAAAAGTATTTTTCATCCAAAAAGTCCGATAACTTTCATTATCAAATTCAAAAAACATCCCGCATTTATCACATAAAGTTTCCCGAAACATCAAACCTTTTTCCTGTTCTTCTCGAGATTTAGCGGATTCTATTTGGTCAAACTGGAAACGAAAACCGCTTGTGGAGTTTAGACTGGAAATGGAAATTGCTTGGCTGGAATTTGAAACTATTTGAATTGAGCTATGAGAAGATCTCTTTTCAAATTGAAAAACGCGATTATAATTTAAGAAAAAAAATAAACCCATTCCAAATATAATTGTAAAAATGGTGATAATTATGGTGATGATTTGGATTTTTGGAGTTTTTAACATAAAAATTTTTTTGATAATTTTAACTCTTAATCTCCCAGTTTAATTTTCCAGAAAACTTGAAAAAATGAAATTTGTTAATCGGTGAAAAACTGAATGGTGTCTCAAAAACCTCTCAAGAAAATAAAGATTAAATAAAGTAAACTATTCTAGATAAAATCTCAAAACAGTAGAAAAACTAACCCTTGTCAGTATCTTTTACAAAATTATCTGGTGTGGCGATTTGGGGCTGCTTAATTAGCGGTGTGAGTTTTTGGTCAAGTTTGGTTGTTCGCAAAATTAAAGCAATAAATCCCGGAATTAGGTTGATAATTACCGAAGCCAGCAAGAAAAAAAGTGAAATTTTGGTTTCGAAAGGAGCGGCCAAAATGGCAATTAACGGGGAAGTTAGATTAATAAAAACCCTTGTATGTCCGTAAAGTGTTTCTGTGGGTGAAAAAGTTTGATTTTCAATTTGGGAATTATTATAAATATACCAACGCATATAACTCAAAAGCATCGCAATTATCAGGACATTGGCACTATAAAAAATCACAGCAACGGGGTTTTCGTGATAAACTCCTAAAAGATGAGAAGAAAAAGGCGTCAAACAAGCAAAAGACAAAAACAAAAAGTTGATATACATAAGCTTACGATTGACATTTTTGGCCATAACTGTGATTATAAAGTGGTGAGTTGTCCAGTAATTTACAATCATCATAAAACTCAAGAAAAAAGACAAAAAAATCGGTGTCAATTCCAAAAGTTTTGTCAAAAGTTCAGATGAATTATGCACTTCGGGTATTTTAATTTCTATTACCAAAAGGGTCATAATAATGGCTAAAATGGCGTCGGTAAAGGCTTCAAGTCGTTGTTTATTCATAAAAAATTGGAAAATTAGTTTTAAAAAATTGATTGAAAAAGATCAGGTTTTACTATAAAAAATAAAAAAACTTATACATGGTTATTATTTCTATGTAAATAAAAATTTCAAACCTGTCAAAAAAATATCTAAATCTCACATCAGTAAATTCTAAAAAATTAAAATCTATTCAAGGTGGTAAGAATTTGAGTATAGACAGTCAACTGTGTGTCATTACGAATGGAAACAGACTACGAGTTAACACTAGTCAAAAGCAAATTAATGGTCATCACGAATGAAATCAAGTGATCTTCTGGTAAAATCTAGTAAAGCTAAGTATGAAGTGTTAAAAGATTACTTTATGCCTTGCGGTGGTGGGGAAAACAATCTCCCAGTGATGTGAAAATTACGAATTAACGAATGTAAGTTACTCCGAACCACCAAAAACTCAACTTTGTGTTGCTACCACCAAGAAATAGGATAAGGATATTAAAAATTAAGCTGAATTTTGACCAAACTTACGACACTTTCAAAATCAAAAAAACTCTTGAATTTATAAAAAAACTCAATTCCAGCTCTGAATTTTGGTCTAATTTTACCCTAAATTTTGCCAAGTCTTGATGCTTATTTTGTACCATATTTACGATGTTTTCCCAAGTTTCGCTGGTTTGGGGTTTTAACACCTCATATTTAGTTTTACTGATTTTACCAGAAGATTCCTTCATTCGTGATGACGCCCCGTAGCTTTTATTTTTAGTTTTTCAAAATTACTAAGCACAAGTTAATGTGGATTTGGGGGTATAAAACTACAAATGGTGGAATTTATTACCAAAAAGATACCAAGAAAATAAGGAAAAATGTTGGTTATTTGGTGGATAAAGTTTTGGGTTGATTGTAATTATTTATTTTTCGACCTTTTTGATTTTTATTGCCATTTTTCTGCCCACTTTGGCTCGAGATATTCAATAAAATTCCCACAGACATCATATTCAAAACCAGAGCCGACCCACCTTCCGATATAAACGGCAACGGAATCCCTTTGAGCGGTAAAAGTCCACTAACTCCCGCCACATTCAAAAAAGCCTGACTTGTAATCCAAAAACCAATTCCCCCAGCCAAAACCGAACCGGCAACATCAGGTGCATTTTTGCTAATTTGGATACTTTTCCAAAAAAGAACAATGTATAAACTCAAAAAAACCACTGTGCCAAAAAATCCGGTTTCTTCGCCAATTACCGCCAAAATTCCGTCCGTGTTAATTTCGGGGACAGAGCCGTTGCTTTTGGCAATTCCAGCTCCATAACCTTTACCCCAAAGTTCCCCCCGCTTTAAAGCCGAACGAATTCCACAAACCTGACGATTACGATCTTTATTTTCCTGATTATCCGAATTGCAGGCCATTTCTGGGTTGGTGTAAATATCCAAAAAGGTTTGCAGCCTTGCCCCGCGATAACTAACCGCCAAAACCCCCAAAATCCCAAGACAAACTCCAATTCCCATAATTGTTCCCGTAATTTTTCTGGGAACTTTCCCAAGCCACATAGAAGCCATTACGATACCAAAAATAATGGCCGAAGTGCCTAAATCTGGCTGAATATAAACCAAAAATAACACCACAGACAAAACATAAAGTGGTTTTTTTAGCTTGAGCCAAGTAATTTTTTCAACAGACAAATTTTGTAAAGTCTGGGCAAAATAAAATAAAACACTCAATTTGGCAAGCTCTGACGGCTGAAAACTCAAAGCTCCGTCCACACCGGGTCCAATTCGCAGCCACCGAATCGCGTTCCCGCCAAGTCCGGGTCTCACTGGCAAAAAATTAAAATTACTGAGAGCTGCCATTTTTTCTGCAGAGCTGACTTTACCAGTAAAAATCGTATAAAGAATGATCAAACCCAAAAAACTCAAAAAACCGACAGTGAGCCAGAGCAATGGTTTGGCGTATTTGAGAATAAGGTGATAATCTGTCCGCGCCAAAAAAAAAGTTGTTGCACCGCCAATCCACAGCCCAAAAAAAAGTTGCTTAAAAAACTCACTTTGATACTCAACGACCGATTTGGCTGACAAACTGCTCGCTAAAAAAGCAAGTCCTGACAAACACAAAACACACAAAATGGCTAATAAAAACCAGTCAAAATTTGAAGTCGATTCTTTTTTATCTGAATTATTTTTGGAAAATTGAGAGATTTTTATCACAAGCTGGTCAATTTTTGGTGAGAAATTTTTATTTTATTTCTTGTTCAATACTTTTTGATTTTTTTTGATTTTTTTTTGGAGAATTTTTTATATTTCTGAAGTTTTATTTTTTTCAAAACGTTAAACAAGCTCTTTCCACAAAAGATATTTCCACCAAATTTAATTTGTCAACTTTTGTCAACCTTACTCGTGAATTTCCACGGTAAATTTCTTTGCACCAAGTTATTTTTTTGAGAATACTGCCAGATTGTCATTTTGATTTTCTAACTTATATTTACCCCGCCCTTTCAACAAAATCCTAAACGAACTAAAATTTCCACTAAAAACACAAAAAGCTCATTACAAATTATTTGTTGATAAAAAAGCAGTTAAAATTTCAGTAGATTATTTTTATATTGACACTTTTGGTGAGAAAGGGTATGGTTTTTTTAAATTCTATTATTATGAGTGTATTTTACCCAAACATTAGCAATATACCGAAAGAGTATTCAATTATTTATGCCCGTGAGATTGATGGCAAAAAAGAATTTGCGGTTGACTTAGGTTTTTTTATTAACAGTTTTCAAGGCTTGAATAGTGCTGATAATGAAGCGAAAATACTTGACGATGAGGTTGAAGATGATGAAACTGAAAAAGATGAGTCGGAAAAAGATGAGATAACTGATGAAATTGATATTTTTGGTAAAATCAAGCCAGAAGAAGCAACCCTGTGGAAATTGGAAAGAGTAAAAGAATATGGAAAATGGGAAATAAAAACAATTTGGAGAAATTCGCCAAATGCTGAAAACTTCGTTCTGACAGATGACGAGACAAACAATCCACAAGCAGTAGATATTTTTAACGGTATAATTTTAAATTATAAAGAGGAGTTGATTTTAAGAATAGGTGGCAAATTACTTGATTTTGGAGATTATGAAAATAATTTTTTTAATGAAAATCGTGGTGGCAAATTGTGTTTTAACCCGCTAACAAGATCATCCAAACTACCTATTTTTGTCTTAAATTCGGAAAGGTTGAATGACTTTATAGAGAAATATCAAAATAATCAAAACAACCAAAACAAGCCAAAGTTTTGTTTGCTCGTCTTGAACTGTAATATTTGACAAAAAAAGCGATTTTAGTAATTAATTAGGATATGTCTTTATTATTAAAAATAAATGAACTCAAAAAGCTCTGGGAAGATAACAAAGAAAGGTATTTGAAAGCTGAAAGAGGCAGTCAAGGAAATGAAGGCTTTGTTACAAGATTTCTAAATATAGCCTTTGAACTGGTGGAAAATAACGATGCCAAGCATAAAATTGGAACTTTTAAAAATCAGTTGGGAACTGGTCAAAACAATCATACTGCTGACTTTGTGCTTTATCCAAGCGAAAATATGGTTATTCCTTTAGAGGTGGAAAAACTGGGAAAGACTCAAGCTGGTGCTAAACAGTTGATTGATTACCAATTGGATTTTGATACTAAATACGGTATTTTGACAGATGGGCAAACTTGGCGTTTTTTTACCTCCACAACTAGATATAAAGAATTTGACTTAGAAAAAGATATTTTTGCAGATATTAGTGGCTTTTTAACTTTCTGGAAAGAATATATTAACGCTACGACCTTTTACCTAAACTACTTTACTGGTAAATCCTTTGATGATCTATTTGAGGAATCTATAAAGCCCAAAGTGGATGAAAATCGCGAAAGATATTTTAATATAACTACGAAACTTGTAAGTGAGTTTAAAACAAAACTAATACAAAAAGGTTTTACACCTAAAGAGGGCTTGTTTGAAAATGAGGATAAGAAAGCTACTGAAATGGCATATTCATACCTGATTCAATTTATTTTATTTAAAACATTAGTAGATAATAACTATTTTGATTTAGAATATACCAATTATATAAAAAATGTTCTAGTTAGTTTGCAAAATAAAAATCATGGAAACATCTTGAAAGTTATTAGACATATTACAGATACCGTTGGAAACAATATTTATAAACCTTTTTTTAAAGATCAGGAAGACATAAACAAAGCCTTAAGTAAGTTACTTTTTGCTATGGACAATCCTGAGTTAACAGAAGTTAGTCTGTTTTTGGATATTATTATTTATATTGATAGTTTTGATTTTGCTGGTCTTGGTGGTGATATTTTTGGTTATGTTTATGAAAATTACCTCAAGGAATTGTATAGCGATGAGAACAAGGGTCAATATTTTACCGATCCGAAAATTGCTGAACTAATGTTGGAAGAAATGGGCTGGACTGTTGAAAGTTTAACTTTGAAGCTAAAAAATAAACAATTTGACACATTAAGTTTGATAGATCCAGCTTGCGGTTCGGGTACTTTTCTTTATTCTGCCGTGCGAACTCTGATCAAAGCATGTCAAAAAGCTAATCTGGAAGCTCAAAAAACTATTGATTTGGTGGTTGACAACATTGTCGGTTTTGATGTGGAAGAGTTTCCTTTATATTTGGCTGAAATGAACATCTTAATGAGACTTTTACCAATTATTTATACTGAACCAAAAAATCCAAAAGCTGTGGAAAAAAGACTAAAAATATTCTGGAGTGAAGATAGTTTGAGTGAATTTTTGGAAATTGAGCATTTCAATAGTCAACTTGCCAGAGATAAGGACAGTATGCCTTTATTTGAAGTTGTGCCTTTACCGTATCACAAATTCATGCGAGATGAAAAAGAATTGAAGACACTCAAAGAAGATTTATTGGATACCAAGCGACAAAAATTTGATTACGTAATTGCCAATCCACCATACATTGGGTATAATGAATGTAGTAAAAATAAAATAAAATATTTTGAATTAATCAAGAAAAAAGAAGTCAAACTAAATAATGTTTTTGGAGTTAATCTTCATTCTACTCCTTATAGACACAAAAAATATTCTCCCAAGCCGAATCTTTACGCTTTCTTTTTAGCTTTAAATAATACACTTTTAAAACAACGCGGGGGAAAATTTTGCTTTATTATTCCTCAAACGCTTTTGACCGCAGGAGACTTGGATGTAATGCGGTATTTTATTTCAAAGAATTTCCAAATTAAAAAATTAATTACTTTTCAAAACAATCTCTTCATCAATCGTGGAGTCAAGCAGACTAAACAAGTGGCAACCAGTTCTTTAATTATTGTAGCCGATAAAAGTCTAGAAACTACTAAAACTCAAATTCTAAATTACCAAAAATCTGAAGCTACAGTAGCAGAGACTAAAACTGATTTGTTAGCTAGAAAAAACTGTAAAATTAAAGAAATTCTTCAAAGCGATCTTTTGGCAAAATATGATAACTGGAATTGGATCAAGCATGACCAAGAAGATTTGGATTTTTATCAAAAATACCTAGAAAATAGCCAAAGTTTAGAAATTTATTATAACCACGAAAAAGCTCAAAAAGAATTTGGCGACAGATTTTGGTTTGATGGTGGTGCAAATATTGATGAGAAAAAATTAGTATCTTTAGAAAAAAAAGAAAATATCAAATTTTTAGATAGGAAAAATAACCAGACATTGGCTTTTAAATTACAGCCAAAATGGCTATTCTATCCAAAATCAGAAAATGTTAATTTTCCACAAGGCAGTCAAGGCAAAAAAGTTTTTGATGCAAAATATAAGGTTTTATGGAGAACTAAGAATTTAGTTAATTTTCAATACTCGGAAGAAGTTTTTTATTTGAATGGCAATCAGCTTTTAATGATTAATTCTAATAATAAATTGGAAATCCTATATTTATTTTCTTTATTAAACTCTAACTTAAATAACAAAATTTTGAACTTAGTGGTCAAAAACGAACACGAAAAAGATTTACTTTTAGCTATCAAAACCATAAAAGATTACATCCGCATTCCCGTTCTCAACAACTCTCAAAAATTAGAGCAAAAACAGGAATTGATAAAACTAGCTGAGCAGCTTTTGGAATGTGAAAAAGTGGTTTTACAGGATTTGGTGGATTTTGATTCTGATAGAATTTTACCTCTCAAATTCACAAAATGGGAAATAAAAGGCAACAACTTGATTTTGGACACCAAGTTTAGCTTTGAGATTTTGGACAAAAAGGACTTGATTGAAGAAACTTTGACCAAAGAAATAGGTTTGAGCGAATTTATTTTGAACGAGCTGCAAAATTTACCGATTTTGGATAAAGCTAAACAAGATGAAATTAAAGTGGAAATGGATGGGATTGTTGATGGACTTTATGAGATTGATAAAACAACCTTTCGGTGATAGCTCTATAATTTACACCACAACTTGGAAAATTACCAAACTTATCTCCACTACAAATCTCCAAATTCTGGAAGAAAAGGCGAGCGGATTAGACGGCATCGGTTTTACCAAATTAGTTCTTAATTCTGTTTTGGAAATGGTGAAAAATCAAGTTGGTTGGGGACAAGACAACAATCAAAATCTACAAGATTATAAAAACTGTGCTGAAAATGAAAATTACAAACGATATTTAGAACTTAGGTTCAAAAATTTTGGACATACATTGCCAAATCTATTAAAACAAATGAACAATACAGAAAACATATCCAGAACAACCCGAGAAAAACTACTGAAGCCAGAACTTTTTGAAAAAATTACCAACTATTTTTCCGTAATTTTAGCTACTCCTGAAACTATTTCAAATTTTGTGCCAGATAGCGAAGATATTTTTGATTATGTGATTTTTGACGAAGCGTCGCAGGTGATGATTGGTGAGGCTTTGCCTAGTATTTACCGTGCCAAAAAAGCCATAATTGTGGGCGATCCTAACCAAATGCCACCTACAAAAACTTTCTGGGGTTTTGGTAATGCTAATCAAGCTGAAGAACAGGATGAAAAAAGTATTGTTGATCTATGTTTGAATTGTGGTGGACATAATTATAGCACTTTTGACCTACAAGTTCATTACCGCTCCAAGCACCCAGATTTATTTGAGGCGAGTCGTAGCGTGATTTATCCAAACACCAATCAATTAGTTATGGCGAACAACAGTAAACCAGTTGTAGATGCAGGGCTTTTCCCTCACAACGGTTACGAGCAAGTAAAGCGATACATAAGACAAAACATTCAAAATGGTAAAAATTACGCTTTGGTTTGTATGCGAGAGAGTGATCAAATACAACTCCAAGATTTGGCTAGTGATAATATCATAGTGCGAAGTCTGGAAAATATACAAGGCGACGAAGCGGACGAGGTTTTTATTTTTTTCAACTATCAAAATTTTGCTGGGGCACAGAATATTTGGCGAGAGGGAAGTTATAAACGACTGAATGTTTGTTTGACAAGAGCAAGGGAAAAAATTCATTTGATTCGCACGATTTCTTTGGACGAGATGATAAGAGTTGCTAGAGTTCAATTATTAAACGACTTTGACGATATAAGAAGGAGTGCTAATTTGGTGCAAAGATTTGTAGAAATTGTCCAGAGTCACAATCCAAATGCTAACAACGAACTAATTGAAAACGAGAACACAGAACTACCAACAATTCAAATTCCAGTTCCTCATCCAGAAAGAATGGAAAGTCCTCTTGAAAGAGATTTTTACGATATGTTTCAAAGAATATTTAAAGAACAAGAAAACTTACTTTTGATTCCGCAAGTTTCAGAGGGTTATTTTAAAATTGATTTTGGCGTGTATGACACAAACCAGCAAAAATATATTTTGGGGATTGAGTTGGATGGTGCGGCGTTTCATGGTGATTTGGAGCAGATTTTTAGAGATTCCAGACGGCAAAAAATTTTGGAAAGTGTGGGCTGGCAAATTTATCGAATTTGGTCAACTGACTGGTATCAAAACCCGTCGGCGGAAGTGGCAAAATTACAGACTAAACTCGCAGAACTAGTGGAAATCACAGAAAACTAAATCGAACCTTCTTACTCAATAAAACCAAACTAAATCATGACACTTAAAAATAGAAAACTAAAACACTTTTTAAATTGAATTTTTGGCGAAACACTGGTCTGGAAAACACTCACAAAAAGTTTGACTTTCCAAAAAAGTTTAGTAGATTATTTTTATATTGACAAAAAAGCTATTTTTTTATTTGATTTTTATTGTCGTAATTTATTTCAATTTTGGTGAAATCAGCTTGAAATTTAGTCATGTTTGGAGATGTCGCATAGTGGTCTAGTGCGCACGCTTGGAAAGCGTGTATTCCGCAAGGAATCAGGAGTTCGAATCCCCTCATCTCCGCCAGCAAAAATTATCAAATAAATTGTAAATCTTGAGATTTTTTAAAAATACTTGACAGAAATTACTTTTTTCACAACTCTAATTTTGTAAGCTAAATTACATTTTTTAGTTATATTTTGTTTTTGCCGAAGTAGCTCAGTGGTAGAGCAGTGGCCTGAAGAGCCTCGTGTCGTCAGTCCGATTCTGACCTTCGGCACCATTTTAAGAAAAATCTCAAGCAAATTATTTTTTTGATTTGGAACTAAATTTGAGATAGAAATCAACACTAAAAGTTAGCAAATTAAATAAATTAAACTAGTCTTTAGAAAATTTTGAAAAGCCTAAAATCCATCTTGGATTATTTTTTTTGGGAAAATTAAAAACAGCTAAATAAAACCAGCCTAAACTTTTTTTAAATTATGTCTATCAAAAATATCGTATTTGACTTTTGGGGAGTGTTATTTTTTGAGGACACTGATAAATTTTCGCAGCAAATAGCTGATAAATTGCCTGACAGTGAAGAAAAACTAGATAAAATCAAAAAAATGATGAAAGAATTAATTAAAATCGCTAGAAATAATGAATCAGTTAATTCTTGGATTGAAAAATATGAAGAACTAACAGGATTAAAAGGCTTTACAGCTGATGTCTGGGGCGAGAATTTTTTTACCAACAAAAATTTAGAAATCTGGATGAAAGAAAATCAACGCAATTACAATTTGTATTATCTGACGAACATAAACCCGTTTCGTTTTGCCAAGTGTCAAGAAGCAGATTTGTTTGAATTTTTCCAAGGTGGAGTAGCCAGTTGTGATGTTGGAGTCCGCAAACCAAACCCTCAAATCTACCAAATTTTGCTGGATAAATATAATTTGAAACCCGAAGAAAGTCTTTTTATTGACGACAAACTAGGAAATGTGGAAGCTGCTCAAAAATTAGGTTTTCAGACTATTTTATTTGAGGAAAATGTGGATTTAGCTGAAAAAATAGCAGATTGTTAAGCCTGTCTTGAGATTTTGAATTTGCCCACAAACTAAAAACTTACCATTTCAATATTTTCGTCATTTATTTTCAAAAAAATTTTATTACCATCCAAAAAAGCTGTGTTTGCTATTTCTTCCAAATCTAAATCAGGAAAACTATCTTTAATCTTGTCAAAATTACTAACCAAGGCTATTTCCATTTCATCTCTAATTTTATATTTTTTTAAATTTGTTTCACCAATGAGTTTGTTCCATATTAACTTACTCAAATCATATTTTATTTTTCTAATTTCGGAATTTTTAATACTTTGCCTGACAAAATTCAATCTCAAATCTGGTTCTTTCAAGGTTTGAACGCTTTCACCATCTCTTTTTAGCTTAATTTTACCAATCGGATAAGTTGTACTTACACCTTTCATAGCCATAACCATATCACTTAATAAACAAAGAGCAATTGAATTGCCAGCATCTTGGATATTATAACCCACAATATTTACTTTTACCGCTTGATTCTCTTGAATAATAATTTGCCATTCTCTAAAAATATCTGAATTTTTATTATATTTAGTTTCTGTTCCAATTATTTCTCCGTGATTTTTATTATTTGCATAGACTGGCACACGAGGCAAAACGCTTTCATCATCAATATAAATAATTGTAAAAACATTTATTTTATTTTCCGACTTTTGAGATCTTTCCAAAATAATTGTGTGAACGTGTCCATCTGGTCTTTTGAGCATAATTTGAAGTTTCTGCCCCAAAATTGGAGTAAGAATTTCTAAATCTTGCCAATAAAGGTTTTTTGGATTTTGCAATTGTTGAATACCTTCATTAGGATTTTGTCTCAAATCTAAGGACAAAGGTTCCAATAATCTATAATCCAGTCTTTTTTTCTCATAAGGTGAGATTTTTTGCTTTTCAGGAGAAATTACTAGTGTTTCGTTTGACATAAAAGAATAATTTTGAATTTGAAAGTTGTGTAAAGACTCTAATTTGTATATTTCTTAATTTATTTAAACTCAATACTCAATGCCCATCGCAGCCCTCACCATTTGCATGGTTTTTTCGGCTTCAATTAGGACTTTTTGGCGACCGTTTTCTAGGACTTGACGCACAAATTCTGGTTTATTCGCCAGCTCCATTCGTCTCTCCCTAAATTCTCTAAAATAATTATTGACATCTTGGGCCAGTTTTTGCTTGAAAGCTCCGTATTGAATCCCAACCAAATCTTTGACCGCAATTTCTACATCAATCTCATTAACCAACGAATAAAGTAAAACTAAATTACTAATTTCGGGGCGAGTTTCGGGCTCAAAAGTCAAGGAATTTCCCGAATCAGTTTTGGCACTTTTAATTTTGGCAAGAGTTTCTTCATCACTATCTTTGAGATAAACGCAATTTCCCAAACTTTTACTCATTTTAGCATTGCCATCCAGTCCAAGAATTTTTGGTGCAGTTGACAATTTGCCTTCAAAATGCGGAAAAACTTCATTTTTGTAAAGTCTGTTAAATTTTTCAATAATCTCAACCCCTTGCTCAATCACTGGCATTTGATCAATCCCAACAGGCACAAGATTGGCACGAACTACGGTAATATCGGCAGTTTGACTGACTGGGTAGCCCAAAAAACCAAAAGTCACACTTTCCCCACTGTCGCCAAATTTATTTTTTTTCTGTTCAATTTCGGTCTTAATTGTTGGATTTCTTTTGAGTCGGTTGATGGTGACAAGATTGCTAAAAAGCACGGTTAATTCAGCTATTTGGGGAATTTGCGACTGAATGAAAAGGGTAGTTTTTGACAAATCCAAACTAAGAGCGAGGTTATCGGTTGCCACTTCCAAAACTGCTTTGGAGACTTTACTGGTTTCGTCCCAGTTGTCGGTAAGGGCTTGAATATCAGCGATGATAATAAAGGTTTTGTATTCTTTTTCAAACGCTTTACGGCTTGTGAGTGAGCCAAAATAATGCCCAATATGAAGTGGCCCAGTCGGGCGATCCCCGGTAAGAATTGTTTTTAACATAAATAAAAGCTAAACGACAAAGTAATATCCACAATTAAAATCACTTTCCACATTTTTGTCAAAGCGAGATTTTTTTTGGGTGAGAGCGGGTTAGATTATTGAAATTTACTTGACTTTTTTGGGTTGAGGGTGTATAGTAAATCCAATTTCTTTAATTTTTCATTTTCAAATCAAATTTTCACCCACTATTCATAAATATATGCCAAATTTAACTTTACCGCAAATTATAGAAAACCATAAACCCGGTTTCTCCTCCACTAAAAACACTACAGAAAAAGGAAAAGTGTTTCTAAAATGGTTTTTTGAAAATGTAGAAAATGATATTTTTACTGAAAAAGAAGATGTTGATAGTTGTTTGGTTGGTGGAAGCGGGGATTGTGGTATTGATGCTTACTATTATAATGAGGAAAATAAAGTTTTGAGATTATATCAAGGTAAGTTTAAAAACAATGGTACAGATTTAACAGAACCTGAAAAAAACGCATGGAAAAATCTTATAAACAGTCTTAAGTCTCATGAATTAAAAGCACAATGGGCAAATACAAATATCAATACTTTAGATAAAGTTTTGTATTATAGCCAATCCCTATTAAACCTTTACACTCATACAGTTAATTTGGATACATAAATTCTCTATAAAATCAACAGAATAATCGTAAAAACTTCTCAACCTTTGCTTCAATTCGT
>JBIIDY010000116.1:0-4870 GCA_044238065.1 Limisphaerales bacterium
TTGGAGGCCTACCGCCTTTGTTTGGACTTAATTTGTTAGACATATGCTTTGATTATTAAGTATTTATAACATTTTGTCAAGTTTCGATGGTTTGGGGTATATAGTTTTTAGTTTTTCAAAATTACCAAGTGTAAATTAATACGGGTTTGGGTATAAATTACCGAATTTATAAGTAAATTATAAAGAATTATGGGGAAATTTATGCTTTCAAACTGACTAAAAAAGTGTAAAAGTTGGTACGAGTTTGGCTATATTCATCTTCAAAATCTACTTCTGGCAAAAACAGGCAAGCAACTTCATCATATTTCGCCACTTTTAAGAAGGAAATTTTTGGCTCCAAAGGTCAGCAATTCCAGTTAAAGCAATCATCACAGCGTTGTCTCCAGTCAATTTTAGCGGTGGTAAGTAAAATTTTTCCATTTTGTATTTTTCGGTCAATTTTGTCATTTGCGATCTTAGTAGTAAATTCGCCGAAACTCCCCCAGAAAGCCCAAGACTACTAGGTTTTAGATCGTTAATTGCCAGCTCAAAAGTTCTGGTTAGTTGACTAACTACAGCGAATTGGGCCGAAACGCAAATTTGCCAAAAAAGCTCCAACTTTTCCAAATTTTGACTTTGAATAATTCCCCGAAAATCTACCATTTTTGTTGTTGAAATTAAGTTTTTTTCTACCATTTTGTTGATAATCTCTCTAATTTTGGTTTCCAAGTTTTCAATTTCGCATAGCCCATTTTCTGGTAATTTTCTACTCTTAATTTCTTCATTTTTCACTTTTGCTTGGATTTCTAGATTTTGCGAGTCTATTTTTGAATTTTCCCGTTTGTCCAAAAGTTCAAAGTTTGCCAAAAAATCCTGAATTATCTGCCAATTAAGGAGAGTTTCCGTTTCCAATTTGGTCAGTTTTTGTTCAAAAGTCCAATTTTCAAATTTTTGTTTTTGGAGGAAATAGCGAACGGCAGTTTTTAGCCCAGAAAAAGAGTAATTGTAATTTTTGCCCAGTTGAAAAGTCAGGTTTTCTTTTGATTTTTTTTCACCATTTTCCAAAGAAATTTCCACCAAATTTTGGTCTGGATTTGCCAAAAAAGAGTTTTGCTTTCGTATTTTGGGGATTTTAGTTTTGGCGGTTTTGACATTTTCCGATAATTTCTCATCTCTTAACACTTTTTCACCATCTTTTTCAAAATTTTTGACCAAAGAATTATTTGACTGATTCAGGTTTGACACTTGGAAATTATTTTGCAAATTCTCGTTTTGGGTTATATTTTGGGGTGTTTTTGTATGATTTTTATTTTGAATTTCGGCTATTTTTTCATCCGTCAATTTTTGGCTAAGATTACTGATTGGAAAGTCTGTCAGGTTTTTGTTTTCAAGACCCGCAATTCGTGATAACCAGACGCCACCGGGATAATCTAGCCCCAACATTCTGCCAATTTTATCCAGACATTCCCCAGCTGCGTCGTCTTGAGTTTGTCCTACTATTTGCCAATTTTGCCAGTTTTTGACCCAGATTATTTGGGAATTACCACCGCTAACAAGAAGATGTAAATGAGGAAAAGTGTCCATATTTTAAGTTTTAGAAAATTAAAAAATAAATTGAAAGTTTTGCGAAAAAAAGTTAGGAATAGTTTGATAATAGCGTAATTTTCACCTTGGGGGGACTCACAGAGACGGGTGGAGTTTTGTGGATTTCGGCTTTAATAAAAAACTTTAATTTAATTACCACCAAAATTACTTAAAAAAACTAAGCTTATTTTCTTTGTTTTACAGTTCGTGCTATAGTATCCAGTTACCTCCTTGTGAAGAGAGTAATCATTTTAATTTTTCGTCAAATGATTTTGGAGCGAAAGATTGTAAAAATGGATTGATTTATTTTGACTTGACAGATTTTGAAATTTTTATTTGGCTTAGAAAATACACATTGTCAGAAATTTGGCGACTAAATTACACACTAAATTAGCTCTTTTTTGTACTTTGTTTCAAAATTATTTCATCAATTATTTTAACCATATTTGTATTCTGCCTTCTTATGAATTTTAACCAAACTTACGAGCTTTATTTAGTTTTTGCCCCAACAATTTCCGAAAGTGATCTACTTCTCAAAATAGAAAATATCTCTAAAAACCTTGAAAAAGAGCTTGGAGCATTGAATTTGTCTGTTGATAACCAAGGGATTCGCAAAACCTCCTACCCAATCAAAAAGCACTGGAGCGGACATTATGTTAGTTTTACCTTTGAAGTCGAGTTGGAAAATCTTCGCAAAGTCAACGCTTATATCAACAAATTTAACATTGATGCTTCAATTCTTCGCTATATTATCACCAATGAAACAGAATTCTTGAAACAAAAAGCTAAGGAAAAAGTTAGCAGTAGTGAAATCAAAAATCACCGCGATCTTAACAAAGCAGTTGGCAAATTCCAAAAGAAAAAATGTATCGTCAAACACAATAATTTACGAGTTATTGACTACCAAGATGTTTCTTATTTGGGACAATTCACTTCACCTTACGCCAAAATCTTTGCTCGTAGTCGCACTGGAACCTCTGCCAAATTCCAACGAAAAATCTCTCAAGCTATCAAAAAAGCTAGACATATGGGCTTTATGCCGTTCACAACTAAACATTACAGCTAGTTTTGTTTTTTGAAAGGCTGTAAGTTAATTTGAAAATTCCCCTCTTGAATGTAACTTGCGAATGTGGGAGGAACGACCAGAGGGGTGGCAACCAAAGGTTGACGTATATTTTCGTAAGAAAATGTGTTGAAGCGTAGCGATGGGGTGTTTTTTTATTATATCTAAAAATTGATTTGAACTTGCGTATATTTTAACAAGATTTTTTTTAGGGTTCTATACTTTATTTAAAAAAATTTATAGAAAAATTCCAGAAAATAAAGATATGACCGCAGACCAAATTTCCAAAAACCTAAAATTAGTTGGAATGGACATTGGAGTTCATAGTATTTTGCTTGTTACCGGTGTAGTCATACCAACTGTTTTATTTTTGATGTCATTAGTGTACATTGAAACTTGTAGCGTAGCACTTGGTTGTTTTAATACACCTCGTTTTTTTGGGTTTGCAATACTTTTTTGTTTTGGTTGTTTGTCAATAATATGGCAAATTATTTCACTTTCTTTGTCATCAAAATATAGAGAAGCAGAGAATGAAAAGACTCGCTTAATAAGAAAAATAATGACAATATATTACTGTGTGTTGGTTTTTGGATTGGTTGGTCTTATTTCTGATCCATTTTTTCCCGTATCAATTCCTTTATTCCTAATTTC
Organism: Limisphaerales bacterium; assembly: GCA_044238065.1. Taxonomy (GTDB): domain Bacteria; phylum Patescibacteriota; class JACMRA01; order JACMRA01; family JACMRA01; genus JBIIDY01. The sequence continues at coordinate 3,278 of JBIIDY010000116.1, forward strand.
ACCCATATTTTGGTTATTTTATTACATAAATCTGTTTAGTCAAAAGAAAAATTTAGAGTTAGAGTTAAATAAAATTTCTACAGTTTCAACCGTTTCCAAATAATTATTTTTTACTCTTTTGTAATATGACCGCAGACCAAATTTCCAAAAACCTAAAATTACTCAAAATTGATATTTGGGTTCATAGTGTTTTGCTTTTTTTGGGAATTATGATTCCTCTTGGGATTTTTGCTTGGAGTTTTACCTTATCCAATGCAACTTGTTCGCCTTATCTTTGTTTTACACCAAGAGATGAGAATATACTGTTAAGTTTTATTGCTTTATTTGTGGCTTATGTTATTAGTATAATTTGGCAAATTATTTCTTGGTTTTTACATCGCAAATTTCAGGAAAATCACACTACAAGAACTCAAAAAATTAGAAAAATTATCAGATTTTATTATGTTTTTTTGATTATCAGTTGTGCTAGTTATTTTGGTTTAATCATATTATATTTACCAAATTTTTTACTAGCGGTACTTGTTTTATTCTTCCTACTTTCCCCCTTTTTTTGGCTAGTTTATTATGTTAATTTGTTTAGTCAAAGGAAGAATTTAGAGTTAGAGTTAAATAAAATTTCTACAGTTTCAGCCATTTCCAAATAATGTTTTCCGCTTTTTTCAGTTTTTCAATCTAAAATTACCAAAATGATCTACGAGCAACTTTCTCCCCAAATTCATCTTGTTTGTCAGCCTCTTGACAGGTTTAGAGTTGAAATTGAAATTATACTTCACGCCGGTGGTTCTATTTTTGAAATGGACGAAAATCGTGGGAAAAAGCACCTTTTGGAACACTGTATCGCGAGCCGAACCAAAGAAATGGATTTTCAAGCTCTCAAAGATTTTCAATTTAGCCAAAACCTCATTCTCAACGCCTACACGGGGCCTATGACCATGGGGTTGACTGCCACTAGCCACAAAAATGACTTTGAAAAAGCCTTGAAATTACTTTGGGAAATGGTGACTGACCCAACTTTTGACCAGAGTATTTTGGAGCGAGAAAAGGAGATTGTTTTGCGGGAAATTAGCGAAAGACGTGGCGATCCAGCTTACGAGCTTTATTATCATATCCAAAACCAGATTTTTGAGGAAGGTTCTCTTGACACCCACGAAGTTTTGGGAGAAAGTGAAAAAGTCGCCAAAACAACACTAGAAGACTTTAAAAAATTACACACTCAAAACCTCCAGGACAGTCATATTATAATCCAAATCAGTGGTGGCGGTATTGACCTAGCCAAAATTAAACAAATTTGCCAATACCAAAAATAGCCCTGAAAAGACTGAATTAAAAAACTTGGCTCACTTTTTTTAATTTCTTCTCTATCTTCTCTTTTCTTGATTTTGCAAGCAGTAAGTGTGCAGCTGCTGTTGCTGTTGTATTTGTATGATTTGTACATCGTGGATTTTTATCTTAAACACTTGCTAAATCTTGGTATATTTTATCTAAGAACCTGTCCTAAATCTCTAAACTTGTTAAAAACTAGAAATAATTTTAAGATTTTTAAATGCCTTATTTAACAGATTTAACCCTAGAGCAATTCAAACTTATTGAAGA